>CAZTWH010000177.1:0-2505 GCA_964617575.1 uncultured Dehalococcoidia bacterium | reverse complement strand
TCCCGTCGGGTTATTCGGTGAGGCTATGAATATGAGCTTTACCTTCTCCTTTAAGGAATTCGGGTCTATTGAGAAATCCTCTTTTCTCCCCGCCTCTACAAGTTTTCCGCCGTAGAGTTTTGCGAGGAAGGGGTACATACCGAAGGTGGGAGTGAATATGGCGACCTTATCCCCCTCTTCTACGAAAAGTCTTGTTATGAGTTCGAGGATTTCGTCGCTCCCGGCGCCCGCTATTATATATTCCTCCTCCATGCCCGTGTATTCTGAAAGAGCTTTTTTAAGCCTCCTGTGGAGGGGGTCCGGGTATATGTGGATGTTTTTCAGGTTTTTTAAAGCTTTTTTCACCCTCGGAGAGCACCCGTATGGATTTTCGTTTCCATCGAGCTTAACTATTTCCTGAGGAGGTATTTTCAATCTTCGAGCTATCTCCTCGGGAGGCTCTATGGGTCTGTAAGGGGGAAGTTCTAAGAATCTTCTGAGCATCTCTCCTCCAAAGACCTTTTATGAGCAATAAGACCTTCCTCCTCAGCTATTCTTATGGCATAGGGGAGAAGTTCCTTTCGGGGCTTTTTGAAGACGAATGAGAGTTTGAGAAAGTCCCAGAGGGAGAGGGGGGATGAGAATCTTGAGCTTCCGCCCGTGGGCATTATATGGCTCGGACCCATTATGTAATCCCCTATAGCTTCAGGACATCCCTCTCCGAGGAATATTCCGCCGGCGTTCTCTATAAGGCTCAGGTATTTCTCCGGCTCGGGGATGTATAGGGATAAATGCTCGGGCGAGAATAGGTTTGAGAGCTTTATAGCCTCTTCTATATCCCCGACCATCATGAGGAATATCCCTTCATCGGGGATTTTGAGCTCTTCTCCGAGTTTTTTTAGTTCTTCCTCGACATCCTTTATGAGCTTTCGGGACCAGGTTATGAGGATCGCTTTTGACAATGGGTCGTGTTCCGCCTGTGCGAGGAGGTCTATCGCTATTCTCCTCGGGTTTGAACGGGGGCTTGCTATTATAAGGGTCTCCGTTGGTCCGTAGAGACCGTCTATCCCCACCTCCCCGAAGAGGAGTTTTTTAGCCATATAAACATATATATTTCCTGGACCGAATATTTTATCCACCTTAGGTATGGTTTCCGTTCCGAAAGCCATGGATGCTATAGCCTGAGCACCTCCTACCTTGAAAACCCTACTCGCTCCCGCTATATGACATGCAAGGAGGGTTGAACTCGGGATTTTTCCGTCCTTCCCGGGGGGTGTTGTTATTATAACCTCCTCGACGCCCGCAACCTTTGCGGGAATAACGCTCATAAGGACGGTGGACGGATACGGATTTTTCCCGCCCGGGATGTAAAAACCGGCTCTCTTTATCGGTCTTACAAGATACCCATAACCCTCATCGGGGTCTATGAAGGATGAGAGCCTGAACATCTTATAGAACTCCTCTATCCTTCTTTTCGCCACTCGGAGGGCTTCCCTCAAATAGGGGTCAGAATTTTTACAGGCATCCTCTATTTCCTCTTCCGAGACCTCTATCTCGGATAGCTCGACCTTATCGAAAAGGAGGGTGTATTTTTTTACGGCTTCATCGCCATTTTTCTTAACATCATCTATTATCTCCTTCACCCTCCCCTCAACATCCCCCAGTTTAGCAGCTTCCCTCAAGCCCTTTATGACCTTCTCGCATTCCTCAAAACCATCTACCCTTTTCATCTCCCCCTCAAAATTTTGAGAATTCTCTCTATTCTTTCAGCCTTTTTTATATCCTTAAGGGAGTTTTTATTTGCTATTAGGACGGCTGATGATTCGAACAGGACCTCTTTTATTTTGAGGTTATGGAGCTTGAGGGTTGTTCCCGTTTCTACATTCTCTATGAGTATATCGCCATCCTCGGGGAGGAAGGCTTCTGTTGCCCCCCATGAGGGTATCACCTTATAGCGGAGATGGTTTCTCCTTCCGTAGCTATCGGCTATATTGACATATTCCGAGACTATCCTTACGGGATTTTGGGGCTCGAATTTCTCATGGACGGCGCTGACTATTCTAACTCTGCCGAAACCCAGGTCAAGAAGCTCTTCAACGGGGCTGTTCGGGAAAAGGTTCAGGTGGTCCATAAGCCAGTCCCTTCCTGTTATGGCGAGGTCGAAATTTGAGCATGCTACCTGAAAGGGCATATCCTGGGGTCTTATAACCTTAGCCCTTACACCGCTCAGCGCAAGCTTCGGTCTCCTCTTCCCCGGATAGCCGTCAAGTATAAGCCCCCTCTCCTTAAGGAAAAGGGAGCAATGTTTCTCCTGATGCCCGTCGGGGAGGGCTATTGATAATAAAGCCTCCTCCATCTCAAATTCCTCACGGGGGAAAACCTCAACCCCGCCATGAGCATCCGAGGATAAAAGGGGAGAAATTACAGGACTTAAATCCTTTTCGGAAAGGCTTTTTCTGTTCGCTATAAGGACGGGGGAAGCATCCATAAGGAGTTCGACGGGCTCAAGACATAAAGACCTTACAT
>CAZTWH010000176.1:0-2535 GCA_964617575.1 uncultured Dehalococcoidia bacterium | reverse complement strand
GGGAGAGATGTTGGAGGTGTTAGGAGAAGGGATAGAGGTAGAGGAAGTGAGGTTGTTCGGGGTTTCAGGACAGGAGTTGGGAGTGTTGTTGGAAGGTAGAGAGTTTGGGGATTTGAGTGTGTATCCGAATCCTTTCAATGGGGTATTGCATGTGAGGTATGTTGTAGGAGATGTAGGGAAGGTAGGGATATACGATGTGTTGGGTAGGTTGGTGAGGGATTGGAGGGTTGGATTTGGAGAGGGGGAGTTAGAGTGGGATGGAAGGGACAGGTTTGGGAGGTTTGTTTCCAGTGGTGTGTATTTCGTGAGGTTGGAGGTCGGGGATATCTCAAGGACCAAGAAGGTCGTGTTCGTAAGGTAGTTGTGCACTTAACCGTGGTCGGGCGAAGGGTGGGACACCAAAGCGCCTCTTGGACCCAAATTCCGGGCCGTTTGGGAAACCCTCGCCTACCATACCGAAAACAGGAGGTTGAGTGGGATAACTTGAGCGCTTCACGGTTAAATGTAGACTTATCAAGGTAGTTATAGCCTGCATCATCCAGCGTCAGAAAAAGGCTTCTAAGGGAGGTCTTATGTTCTTGGTAGTGGGTATATTGTGCTCTTTATTAGGGCATGTTTGGGGTGTAGAGGTGAGCCTTCCCGATACCACAGTTCATCCTGGAGATACCCTGGTGGTGCCCCTGAGCGTTGACGATGCCTCTGAGATAGCTGGAATGGATGTCACGGTGTCCTTTAGTTCCGATGTTCTTCAGGTTATAAACGTGCGCACTACACCACTTACCAATGGTTTTACTTTGGCTGATACTCTCTTCCCAGGTTCCGTGAGAATCATGATGGCCCATGAGACCGGGATTCCTTCGGGAAGTGGGGCCTTGGTGGAGATCGTCTTTTATGTGATCGGTTCAGAGGGAGAAAGCTCAGTGCTTGGCTTAAGCAAACTTGCGCTCTACGACGAGTTCACAGAACCAATCTTAGCCGAGGCTAAGAATGGAACGGTGGAAGTAGTCTCCGTCAGGCCTCTGCCCTTGGGTGCCCCCAGCGATTTGGAGGTCACAGAAGTAACGGATAACTACATAGGTCTTAGATGGAAGGACAACTCTTCGCAGGAGCTTGGGTTCAGGATAGAAAGGAGGCAGCCCGACGGTGAATACATGGAAGTAGCTGTTACAAATAAGAACGTTACCACCTTTGCCGTCACCAACCTTAAGCCAGAGACCACGTACTTCTTCCGAGTGAGGGCCTACAACAGGCAAGGTTATTCCGATTACAGCAACGAGATAAGCGCCACGACGAAAGCGTCGGTTCTGAGCATCTCCCCTTATAGGCCCTTGGATTTGAAGGTTGGAGATGTAGTGCTCTTCTATGTATCCGGCGGAAAGGGGCCCTACAGTTGGAGGAGCAGCAATGCGGAGGTTGGAGAAGTTGACGAGGCAGGGGTGTTCACGGCCAGAGATAAGGGTGGATGTGTGGTGATAGTAGAAGATGCGAACGGGTATGCCACAAGCTCGGAGCTCATCCTCGTGAGCACAGGAGTTCCGGAAGCTCCTGGAGACCTTGAGGCCGAGGCGGTTTCCCCCACACAGGTGGACCTGTCCTGGGTGGACCATTCCGACGACGAATCAGGGTTTACGATAGAATATAGGCCTTCGGATGGGGAATATAGGGAGCTTTGGTGTCTTCCGAGGAACATAACATCCTTTTCCGCCGCAGGCCTCAGGCCCAATACGATATACTTCTTCAGGGTCAAAGCTTACAACGCATACGGGCCTTCCGAATACTCGAACGAGGTCACGGTTGCAACTCCCGAGGCGGTGATAAAGGTATTCCCGGATACGAGCATAATACTTTCGCCCGGGCAATGGGTGGCCTTCAGGGCCGAGGGGGGAAGTAAGCCCTACACCTGGAGCGTAAGCAATCCATCTGTCGGGACCGTGGATGTGGCAGGGATATTCACGGCCAAAGCAGAGGGAGCTGCTGTGGTCATGGCCGAGGACCAGGAGGGCAACAGGGCAAGTTCAGGCATCATAGTAGTCGATGCCGACCTTCCGTATCCTCCTGGAGAGCTTGAAGCGGAAGCTGTCTCCACCTCCCAGATAGACCTTAGATGGTGCGACTATTCGGACAACGAACTCGGTTTCAAGGTTGAGATGAAGCGGGTCGGGGATGAATACTCTGAAATAGCTGCGCTTCCTAAGAACTCCACCTCATATTGCGTCCGGGGGCTAGAGGAGAACACCACCTACTTCTTCAGGGTGATAGCTTACAACGCAAACGGCCCTTCCAAGCCCTCGAACGAGGTGAGCAAGGCGACCCTCAGGAAGGTCTCCCTCTCAACACAGGTCCCTTCAATGCAATACAGGATGATATCCCTGCCCTTCGCCCCAGAAAACGGTGACCCTGAGATAGTATTAGGGGACGAGCTTGGGCCTTACGAGAGGGACATATTGGGGATATACAAGTGGCACGAGTGGAGGCTCTTCAGGTGGAAGGGAGGGAATTATCAAGAGTATCCCCGGATAGAGCCCTTTGAACCTG
>CAZTWH010000175.1:0-2536 GCA_964617575.1 uncultured Dehalococcoidia bacterium | reverse complement strand
TGATAGGGGAGATATTGAAGGAACCGAGGAAAGTGATAGATGAGGATGGAAGGGAGATTGAGGGAGGATGGGAGCATTTGAAGTCATAACAAAATCGGAGGAGGAAACGAGGGGGCTCGGGAGGCGTATAGGAGAGCTCCTATCCGGTGATGAGGTTATTTTGCTCTTCGGGGAGCTCGGGACGGGAAAGACAACCCTCGTTCAGGGTATAGCTCAGGGAATGGGTATAAAGGAGATAACGCCGAGCCCATCCTTCGTCCTCATAAGGGAATACTCCGGCAGGGCGAGGCTCTACCATGTCGACCTTTACAGGGTAGGTGAAGATATAGATAGCATAGGAATCGAGGAATGTTTCGGGAGGGGTGTCGTTGTCGTTGAATGGGCGGAGAGGGGGGAGGGATTTCTGCCCAAGAACGCCCTCATCGTAAAACTCGAGCATATGGAGAATGACATGAGAAGGATAAGGATGGAGGCGAGAGAGGAGAGATATAAAGAGATAATAGAGAGGCTGAGATGGAATTATCGATAGATACATCAACCAACATAACAGGGGTGGCTCTCTCAAGGGAAGGCGAGGTTATATATGAGCTAAACTGGAGAACCAATTTCAACCACACGGTAGAGCTCGCTGAGAGGACACGGGAGCTTCTCAGGCTCTCGGGCGCCGAGATAAGGGATATAAAAGCCGTCATAGTGGCTAAGGGACCCGGGAGCTTCAGCGGTCTTCGCGTCGGCATGGGCTTCGCAAAAGGTATATCCCTCTCCTTGAATATACCCATAGTCGGAATAGGGACCCTTGATGTTCAGGCTTTCCCCTTCTTCGAACTCCCCTTCAAAACATATTCCCTCCTCGATATAGGAAGGGGGGAGGTCGCCCTCTCCGTTTTTGAAAAAGGGGTCAAGATTGTTAAGGAGCATATAACAAGGATAGAGGAGCTTGAGATAGATGATATCACCCTTTTCTGCGGCGAGGCTGATCTCGATAAGGTCAGGGAGAGATTCGGCGATAAAGCGATAATCCCGAGACTTAAAAGACCGAGGAGAACGGGGGACCTTGCCGCTCTGGGGTGGGAAAGGCTCAGGAGGGGTGAGAGGGATGATATATCATCCCTCGAGCCATTATACTTAAGAAAACCTTCCATAACGAAGAGATGAAGAGAGTTTTCCTTCTCACAGGTCCGCCGGGGAGCGGTAAGACAACGCTTATAATGAGGGTGATAGAGGGGGTGAAGGAAAGGGCAGGGGGATTTATAACGAGGGAGATAAGGGAAAAGGGGGTAAGAAAGGGCTTCAAGATAATAACCCTCGAGGGCGATGAAGGAATCCTCGCCCATGTCGATATTCGTTCAGATAGAAAGGTGGGGAAATATGGCGTTGACCTTAAAGCTATGGAGGAGAAAGCAAACCCATCCCTTATAAAAGCCCTCGAGGAAAAGGATATTATAGTGATAGATGAGATAGGTAAGATGGAGCTTATGTCAAAAGCTTTCATAGATGTCCTGAATAAGGTCTTAAATTCAGAAAAGCCCGTGATCGGGACGATAATGAAAAAGCCCCACCCGGTGGCGGACAGAATAAAATCCCTTCCTTTCGTCCAGGTCATAGAGGTCGGCGATAAGGCGGAGGAGACCCTGAGAAAATGGCTTTCAGAATATCTATCCTCCCGCTCGGGGAAATAGAAAGGGATATCCTCGATACCATAAAGAGGGGGATAGAGGAGATATACGGCTTCCCCTCCCGGATAGAGGAGGAATTCCCCTTCCCCCACTTCTCCTATAACCCCTCAAGAAAACAATACCTCTCAAGGCTCATACTCGAAAGCATGCCCCAGCCCCGAAAGGACGAGCTCATAATAGGAATAATAGACGCGGACCTCTATGCCCCCGGTCTCAACTTCGTCTTCGGCGAGGCAAGCCCCTCCTCAGGAAAGGCTGTAATAGGGCTGAGAAGATTAAGGGAGGAGTTCTACGGTCGCCCTAAAAATAGGGAGCTCTTCAGGGAAAGAGCCCTTAAAGAGGCTATACACGAAATAGGTCACCTCATAGGTCTCAGGCATTGCGATAACCCGAAATGCGTCATGTTCTTCTCAAACACCTTAAAAGATACCGATATAAAAAATAAAAAACCTTGTAAAAAATGCATGGGGGAGTGATATGGAGAGAACGCTTGTTCTACTAAAACCGGAGGCTTTAAAGAGGGGGATATGCGGGGAGATAATAGCGAGGTTTGAGAGGAGGGGATTTAAGATAGTTGGGATGAAGATGCTCAGGATGGACAGGGAAATGGCTCGTGAGCATTACAAAGTTCATGAGGGAAAACCCTTCTTTGAGGGTCTTATAGAGCATATAACATCGGGACCCATAATAGCGATGGTTTTAGAGGGACCTTCCGCTGTCAGGGTTGTTAGGGATATGATGGGCGCTACGGACCCCTTAAACTCGCCTCCGGGGACGATAAGGGGTGATTACGGTCTTCATATAGGTGAGAACATAATTCACGGCTCGGATTCCCTCGAGACTGCTGAGAGGGAGATAAA
>CAZTWH010000174.1:0-2538 GCA_964617575.1 uncultured Dehalococcoidia bacterium | reverse complement strand
TGTCCCTTATCTCCATTCTCCTTATAGTGATACCCATCCCAAACTATAATATCCTTGATGAGAAAAGTATTTCATGCGATAGGCGGCTCCTTTTTCCCGATCCTCTTCATATTTTTTCCCGAGGATATATGTTTTTTGCTTTTATATATAGCGCTCGGCTTCTTCTTCCTGTTCGATGCCTCAAGACTTTTCATACCCCCTCTCAACAGATTCCTTTTCTCAAAATATGGATTTATGTTCAAGGATGTGGAGAGGAGGAGACCCACGGGGAGCACGGTTCTTCTTATAGCTTCCCTTGTGGTTTTCACTTTCTTCCCCCGCGAGATAGCGATAACCTCCCTCCTTTTCTTATCCATAGGCGACCCCGTATCCTGGCTTGCGAGAAAAAAACCTCTTATGGGCGTTGTGATGCTTGTAACATGCCTTCTCGTAGGATTTCTCATAAAATTCACCCTCTTCCCCCTGTCTATAACGGCTGTAATCTTGGGGGCTGTGGGCGCATCCCTGGGGCAGCTTCTTCCCTTCCCCGATGACAACTTCCTCATACCCGCCCTCTCAGCGCTCCTTATGTGGTCCGTTTCATAAAGATATTGACACAGGATACTTTATCCTTTAATTTCTAAATAAGGGATGGCTATAAAAGACAGACTGAAACTCGACCCGGAGAAGGAGAGGAGGGAGATAGAAAGGTTTATAAGGGATGCGTGCGATTTATTCGGTAAGGACGGAGCTGTTATAGGTCTGAGCGGTGGGATAGATTCAAGCCTCGCGAGCATCCTGACAGCCGAAGCTATAGGACCCGAGAGGGTCAAAGGGATAATAATGCCGGAAAGGGAGAGTTCCCCAAAGAGCGAGGAGGACGCCTTAAAGCTCGCGGAGAAAATCGGCATAGCGACGGAGAAGGTTGATATAACACCCATCCTCAACTGCGTTGGTCTTTACAAACACATACCCAAGCCCGTATTCGCAAACAGGAAAGTAGGTGCGTTTATCACGAAAACAGGCTTTGAGATATTTTCAAAAATGAGGGGGAAGGACCCGTTTATAGAGGGGCTCAAGGGCACGGATTCCCTGCTCCTCAAAAGGGTTAACACCTATTACAGGCTCAAGCACAGGATAAGGATGGTTATACTTTACACATATGCCGATAGGGAGAACAGGCTTGTTGTCGGGACATCGAATAAGACAGAATACCTTACCGGGTTTTTTGTGAAATATGGGGATGGAGCCTCCGATATAATGCCCCTTCTTCATCTATACAAAACACAGGTAAAAGAGCTTGCGAAATACATGGGTGTGCCTGATGAGATAATAAAAAAGCCCCCTTCCCCCGACCTCCTTCCGGGAATAGAGGATGAAATGGCTCTCGGAATGAGCTATAATAAACTTGACCTCATACTCGCCGGGATGGAGGAAGGTCTTGGAGATGAGGAGATAGAGAGGGAGGCCGGGGTAAGGAGGGGAGATATAGAGAGGGTGAGGGAGATGGTGAGGAGCTCGGAATATATGAGAAGCTGGCCTCTTGATTTAAAGGGGGGAAGATGAGGGTATGGGATAAGGTGAAACACAGGATGGCTGAGGAAATAATTTCCCAGACGCTGAGGGCTCTTGGATATACTTCGCCGAAGAATTATAGAAGAATAGCCTTAGCCCTTAATAAAATAGGCAGGACGGACCAGCATAAAGGAATAGCGGAATGGCTCGCCGAATGGGTCTCGGATGAAAATTCCGGAGCATTATGGCTTAAAAGAGTTCTTAAGGACCTCCATCCCAATGTGAGGAGGATTTTCATAGCGAGGAGCATAGTTAATCTCTTCTTCAGAAATCCGAAGATGTTCGAGGAATACAGGAAGAAGTACGGATACAGACCTCCAGCCGTTATGCTCGTCTCCCCAACCATGAGGTGCAATTACAAGTGCGAGGGGTGTTATGCGGCAAAATACACAAGGAAGGACGATATGCCCTTCGAACTCTTCGACAGGGTGATAACGGAGGCGAAGGAGCTCGGGATAAGATTCATAGTCATCCTCGGTGGCGAGCCCTTCATATACCCCGGTCTTATGGATATCTTCAAAAAACACAGGGATATCCCGTTTCAGGTCTATACAAACGGCTCCCTAATAGATGAAACCCTCGCAAAAGAGCTTGCCAGCCTCGGAAATGTAGCCCCCCAGATAAGCATAGAGGGTTTCGAGGAGGAAACTGACCGGAGAAGGGGAAAGGGCGCCTTCAAAAAAGCTTTAAAAGCCATGGAGAACCTCAGGGATGCGGGCTGTATACTCGCCTTCAGCGCAATGGTTACAAGGCATAATGTTGATGTCCTTACGAGTGAGAGTTTTATTGATCTCATGATAGATAAGGGTTGTCTTTATGGGTGGTATTTCCTTTACATGCCTGTTGGGGAGAATCCCGACCTATCCCTCATGCCGACGCCTGAGCAGAGGAACAGGCTTAGGATTTTCTCGAAGGAGATAAGGAAGAGGAGACCCATTCTTATTGCTGATTTCTGGAATGATGCTCCTGCGACGGCTGGTTGTA
>CAZTWH010000173.1:0-2613 GCA_964617575.1 uncultured Dehalococcoidia bacterium | reverse complement strand
GTGTAAGGTATCACAAAGGAAGGTTTCCCTCTCTCAAGCAGTCTTAAAGCATCATTCAGTTTCATCCCCTCCAGCCTGCTGAGAGCTTGACTCCTTATCTTATCTATCCGTCCCAGACGCCATCTCTCCTTCCATCTGGGATAGACCACAGGGAAGATCAAGGCTATGGAAATAAGTAGTGACAGAATAAGATACTTCTTCTTCATCTCATCACCTCATGAGAGGCGTAAGATCAACTTCGATAGGACCAGATAGAACGGTCCTTTTGCTAAGATGGTCAGGATGAGTCCTCCAAGGATAAATGGGGCAAAGGGGAAGGAACGTTGAACCATCACCTTGTTCTCAAACGGCTCAAAATATCCCTCCTCAGCCAGCTTTTTCAGCTTTTCGATCTGCTCCTTGGATATCCCATCGGGTGTTGGGGAGAGCAGTACATTCGGATCGAGGTGCCCCTGAGATAAGGTAGAAAACTTCTCGTATCGAATCCCATCTTCTCCCTCAACTTTCACTATCCTTTCGGCTAGGATCATTCCCTCTTTTAGATCAAAGATCGATACCGGGCGTGAAAGGGTGATGGAGTCCAGAACCAACACGAAGGATCGTAAAAAGAAGTTCACAAGCACATAAATTCCGACGACGATGAGGGAAGATTTCAAAAGCGCCGGGAGCACGGAAGTGGCGAAGAGGGTCAAAAACAGGAAAGGCGGGAAGACGAGCAGGTAGATGATATATCTCCTCTCAGGCAGATGCTGTTGGATCAGCCTGTTGAGGGCGTAATAAAGGAGGATGACGAGGGCCAGGCGAGGTAACCCTCTGAGCTGAACGGAGAAGATGTAGAGGATAGCGAAATACACACATGTCGTGAAAGCTAAGAAACAGAACATATTGACGACGTATTGAGCGAGTTTTCGAGGAAGATCCTTGGGGGAGAGGATCATCTGGAATGCTTTCCGTCTTCCCTCCTTCGAGCTTTTGACGAAGATATACAAGAGGGCGAACCAGAAGAAGAGGAACAGGGTGTTCATCAGGATCACGACGGGTGGGAATTGGATACGTCCCGGGGACGAGTGGAGGAGAGCTGGAGGAAACATCATGGAAATACCCCATAGCAGTTTCGCATCCCCCGGCGCGAGGGTGCCGAGCCAATACATCAGGAATGAGATCAATCCCCCTGCAAGGATAGCACCAAGGGCGGAGGAAAATGAGATAGCGCCTATGAGAAAATAGATGATCTGAACGAGAACCCCTCCGTATATGAGGGCGAAGGTGCATATGTTGTATATCTTCCCCTCCTTCAGGTCTGTGTATGAGGCATATGAACAGCCCAGGAGGGCAAGCGAGGTTATCAGATACTCATACCCGTTCATCACTGAATTGCCCCCCTCTTTATCATCCCCCACATGAGCATCCTCAGATCAATTAGGGGTGAGACAGGATACTTGTAATTCGGATCAAACACATCCGGATAATAGCTGCTTTTCACAAGGTTAAACCGCTCTACTATCTCACCACCCTCCGTCATGATATATATGTCATCCCCTTTCCTGCCTGTATCCCTATCGGAGGCAAAAACTTATGAACCTCCCATCGGGCGTCCATCTGGGGGAATCGTCATTGGCATTAAAAGGTTTCTTCGATATCTTCGATAGATTTCTAACGCTGCCGTCCCTCAGATCCATAACGTAGATGCCGGAGACACCGAACTTCCCCACACAGGCGCTGTATGCCAGCTTTCCGCCATCCCTGCTACATGCCACGCTGTAGATGTAAGTCAGATCATGCGGTATGGGTATCCTCTCAAGCTCCTCAAACCTTCTTGCGGGATTCTGCCTGTCAACATCTAGAAGATAAAATCCCTTCGGTTTCCAATACCCTATGATAAGTCTCCTGCCATCCGGCATCCAGTCGAAATATCCCTTGACCGTCCCGTCGGTCAGAAACCTGACCTTGTCCGTGAGAAAATCGAAGAGACATATCTTCCACTTCCCTTTGTCACATGAGAGGAAGGCTATCCTCCTGCCGTCGGGGGACCATGCCGGATACGAATCGCCTCCGGGGTGATGTGTGATCCTCCTGATCTTACCTGTTTGGATGTCCATGATGTAGATCTCCTCATCTCCATCTCTCTTGGAGACGAAGGCGAATTTCCCGCCGTTGGGAGACCATCTTGGGTAGTAGGAGGATAGGTCTTGAGTGAGGTTTATCGGGTTGCCGTTTAGGTCTTCGAGGAGGAAGATATCGCTTGTCTGGGGTGTGATGTTCTGTGTGAAAAGGAGCTCTATGTTTGGAGGCTGAACCTTCGCCGTTGAGAGAAAAGCGAAGACCAGGAAAAGCCATATCATCCCCATGCTCCCTTTCGGATCCTTACCAAAATATACCCCAGAAGGTTACCTCCATATCACTTAGATCGATCTCCTTCCCTATCGGCTTCAGCATTATTACCTCTTCGCTGTATTCGAAATTACAACCCAGGAATCTGAGAACACTCTCATATCGACTTCCTGGGGTGGTTGCCCAACGAATGGGTGAAGATATAGCGCCTCTAATCGCTCTCACCACATCCTCTGCTTCTTCATCAGGAGCTATCGGATCTCTTATGCAATCGGGCGTTCG
>CAZTWH010000172.1:0-2638 GCA_964617575.1 uncultured Dehalococcoidia bacterium | reverse complement strand
CCGAATCTAAATAAATTCGCCCGCGTCCCTGAGGCATTTGGTCGTCACCTCCTTTTGGGCACGCGGGCGGAGGATTTTCGGCTTCAAAGAGCGGGAGAGGGGATTTGAACCCCCGACCCCCTGCTTGGAAGGCAGGCGCTCTACCACTGAGCTACTCCCGCCCATTTATATTTTACCATCCACGATCTTCTTAAGCTCATAGAGTTTGTTGAGCGCCTCTATAGGGGTCATGGAGTTTATATCCAGTTTTTTTATCTCTTCCCTGAGCCTGTCCTCGGGGAGGGGAAGCTGGGAGGGATGGACCTTCCTCTTTATAACCTTCCTCTTTTCAAGCTCCCCGAGGAGTTCCTTCGCCCTCTCTATGGTCTGTTTAGGGAGACCCGCAAGTTCGGCAACATATATGCCGTAGCTCCTGCTCGATGAACCCCTTATAACCCTGTAAAGGAAAACGACCCTGCCTCCCTCCTCAGCCACCGCGAAGTTGTAATTTTTAGCCCTCGCAAGATACCTCGGGAGTTCAGCAAGCTCATGATAGTGGGTCGCAAAAAGGGTCCTCGCCCTTATCTTATTATGGATGTATTCGGTTACGGCTATAGCTATGGATAATCCATCATAGGTGCTTGTCCCCCTCCCAACCTCGTCGAGAATGAGAAGGGATCTTGGTGTTGAGTTGTTGAGTATATTCGCCATTTCCTCCATCTCGACCATGAATGTTGACCTTCCGAGGGCGAGGTCATCCTGAAGACCTATCCTCGTGAATATCCTGTCAACTATGCCTATCTTCGCCCTCTTCGCGGGAACGAAGCTGCCTATCTGTGCGAGAAGAACTATAAGAGCAACCTGCCTGAGATAGGTCGATTTGCCCGACATATTGGGTCCCGTTATTATGAGGATCTGGTCATCCTTTGAGAGATAGGTGTCGTTGGGAACAAATTCCCCGCCCAGGTATCTCTCCACAACGGGGTGTCTTCCCTCCTTTATCTCTATCACATCGTCTTCCCTTATCTCCGGTCTTGTGTAATTATATCTGGATGCGACCTCAGAAAGGGATGAGAGGACATCTATGAGGGCTATTGAGGATGAGGTTCTGCTTATAGCCTCCCCATGCTCCCCTATCTCCTCGCATATCCTCGCATATATGGACCTCTCGAGCTCTCCTATCCTCTCCTCCGAGTTAAGTATCAGGGCTTCATACTCTTTAAGCTCGGGTGTTATGAACCTCTCGGCGCCGGATAGGGTTTGCCTTCTTATATAGTCGGGCGGGACGAGGGATAAATTGGGCTTCGTGACCTCTATGTAGTATCCGAAGACCTTGTTATACCCTATTTTCAGGGATTTTATCCCCGTCCTCTCCCTTTCCTTCCTCTCGAGCTCGGCTAAGTATTTCTTGGCATCGGAAGATATAGCCTTTAGCCTGTCGAGCTCTTCCGAGAAACCCTCCTTTATAACACCTCCCTCCCCGACCTGTGAGGGCTCATCATTTATAGCTCTTTCTATAAGGGAGGATACCTCCTCGCAGGGAGAGAGACCCTCCTTTATCCACCCGGGGCATCCCTCGAGGAGGTTTTTTATTTTGGGGACACAAAGGAGGGCTTTTTTGAGGTTAAGAAGCTCCTTCGGATAGGCTATTTTTGACTTTGTCCTCGTGAGGATTCTCTCCATATCCCCTATCTCCCTCAGGATACTCCTCACCTTCGCCCTTATCCCCGGCTTTGTGAAGAACCACTGAACTCCATCAAGCCTTCTCTCTATCTCCTCCCTCATTAAGAGGGGCTCCGTTATCCATTTTAGGAGGAGCCTTCCGCCCATTGGTGTAAGGGTCATATCTATAGCCCAGAGGAGGGAGCCCTCGAAATCGCCCCTTATGGACTGGGTTATCTCAAGATTTCTCCTCGTCTGAGCATCGAGGACCATGAAACCGCCTGTCGAGTAGGTGGAGAGGGATGTTATCCTGGGGAGGAAGGATTTCTGGGTCTCTTCAAGATAGGAGAGTATCATGGAACATGCCTTAACGGATAATACTCTCCCCTCACAACCGAAACCCTCAAGGGAGTTTGTACCGAAGTGGGAGAGAAGTTTTTCCCTCGCATCTTCGTAGGATGGCTCATCCACTTTCCTTGTTGGTATATCCGGGGTATCGTAGGGGAAATCCTTTGTTATGAGGAGCTCTGCTGGGGAAAGACGCTCTATCTCGTGCATGAGCCTTTCGGGCTCTATCTCGGTTGTTTTGAACTCACCCGTTGTTATATCTATGAAGGCGAGACCTATTTTCTCGTTTCCCACAAGGGAGAGGAGGTAATTATTCACCTTAGCTTTGAGAAGCCCCGGCTCCATAACCGTCCCCGGGGTTATGACCCTCACAACATCCCTCTCCACAAGACCTTTCCCGGGCTTGGGCTCGGAGAGCTGTTCGCATATGGCTACCCTGTATCCCTTATTTATGAGCTTCCCTATATAGCTGTCGAGGGAATGATGGGGTATGCCCGCCATGGGATATCTTTTCCCCTTCCCCATCTCCCTCGATGTGAGCACAAGTTCAAGCTCCCTCGAGATGGTTATGGCGTCATCATCAAAAGCCTCATAGAAATCACCGAGTCTGAAGAGAAGGATGGAATCGGGGTATTTCTTCTTTATATCG
>CAZTWH010000171.1:0-2638 GCA_964617575.1 uncultured Dehalococcoidia bacterium | reverse complement strand
GATTTGAATAAAGAGGAAGGAAGGGAAGTTGTTTACCGGCTGGTCAGGGATTCGGATGTCTTCATATCCAACTTTCAAGCCCATGTGCTTGAAAGGCTCGGGATGGATTACTCCATCCTCAGCAATATAAATCCCCGGATCATATATGTCACCTTAAGCGGCTATGGGGATACGGGTCCTGATAAAGATAAGCCGGGCTATGACCATGTGGCTTTCTGGGCGAGGAGCGGGGTTATGGACAGGCTTGGGGGACCCCATCCACCCCCCTTGCAGCGCCCCGCCTTCGGAGATAATATAGCCGCCCTAGCTTTAGCAGGGGTCGTATCGGCTGCTCTCTTCGCCCGGGAGAGAACGGGGGTGGGGCAGGAAATTCACACCTCACTTTATGCCCTTGGGGTCTGGGCTTCGAGCTGGGATATCCTTACCGCCCTTAACCTGGGCAAGGAGCTTGATAGAATTGATAGGCGAAGGGTCAGAAATCCCCTGCGGAATATCTATAAGACGAAGGACGGGAAATGGATGTACATCATCGTGCCCGATGTGAGTCGTTTCTGGGATAGATTCTGTCGAGCGATAGGAAGGGAGGATCTTAAGGGGGAATTGGGGGTGAAGGATAATGTAGCCCTTATATCCATAGTTGAGGAAGCTTTAGCCGGCAAAACTTACAGGGAATGGGAGGAGATTTTTAAGAGGGAGGGGATAGTTTTCGGAGCGGTTCAGAGCCCCCTCGAGGTTGTCAACGACCCCCAGGCGCAGGAGAACAAATTCTTTATGGAGCTTCCGGACCCGCCTCAGGTGAAAATGGTGGCAAGTCCTTTCAAGTTCGGAAAATCTCAAATACGAGCCCCTTCCCGCGCCCCGGGGCTCGGGGAGCATACCGAGGAGGTCCTTTTAAGTCTCGGATATACGAAGGATGACATTGATAAATTGAGGAGAGAGGGAGTAGCAGGCTGAAGTTCATAGAAATCCCTCGTGTTGATGAATTTTGGTTATATATCCACCTCTTTTAAATATTGACAGTAATACATAATTGCTATACAATTTTGAAAAACATGGGAGCTACGGATAGATTTTCCGATTTTGTGGTCGGGCTTTCTTATGGAGATATACCGGAGGAGGGGGTAAGGGTTGCCAAGGAGGCTATACTTGATTGCTTGGGATGCATGCTTGTGGGCTCGAGGGATAGGGCGGGGGAGATAGTTTCCGAATATGTGAGGGGGATAGGTGCAAAGCCCATCTCGACCGTTATAGGGAGGGGGTTTAAGAGCTCGCCTTCCCTTTCAGCCCTTGCTAACGGAGTTATGGCTCATGCCATTGATTATGATGATATTTCCTCTCCGATGATAGGGCATCCGAGCGTCCCCCTTGTTCCGGCTATATTTGCTGTTGGCGAGATGGTTAAAGCTTCGGGGAGGGATATAATAACAGCTTATGTATGCGGTTTTGAAGTTGAGGCGAGGCTTGGTCTCGCTTTAAATCCGTCCCATTATGATAAGGGGTGGCATTCGACATCCACCCTCGGGATTCTTGGCGCTTCCGCTTCTTCATCCAAGCTTCTCGGTCTTGAGAAAGATGAGGTGAAGATGGCTTTCGGAATAGCTTCATCAACGGCGTCCGGTCTTAAGAGGAACTTCGGGACGATGACGAAACCTTTTCACCCGGGGAATGCGGCGAGGGGAGGGGTTGAGGCATCCATCCTCGCGAGAATGGGCTTTTCATCGGCGCCGGATATACTGGAGGCGCCATTCGGCTTCCTCGAGGTCTTCTCCGGGAAGGAAGCGCCCGATATCGATAAAGCTCTCCATAAATTGGGGGAGGAGTTTGAGATTCTAAAATCGGGTATAGCCTTCAAGCCCTATCCGAGCTGTGGAGCAACCCATCCGATAATAGAGGCTGTTCTCAATCTCAAAAATAAGCTCGGTATAAAGCCCGGGGATGTGGAGGAGATGGAGATAGTTTTAAATGAGAGCATGAGCTCCATCCTCATATACAGGGAGCCGAGGACGGGTCTTGAGGGCAAATTCAGCGCCGAATACTGTGCAGCCCTTGCCCTTGTAAGGGATAAGATAACGCTAAAAGATTTTGAGGATGAGGGTGTGAGGAGGGGGGAGATAAGGGAGGTTATGGGGAGGATAAAGAGGAAGCATGAGCCCCTCCCGACCTTCTCCGCCGCTGTTGTGGTGAGGCTCGGGGATGGGAGGGAGTTCAGGGAATTTGTTGAAAAATCCAAGGGCTGGCCCGAAAATCCCATGAGCTGGGATGAACTTTCGTCAAAATATATTGACTGCGCCTCCTATGCTCTCGGGGAAGGGGAGGTGAGGGAATCGCTGAAGATGATAGAGGGGCTTGAGGAACTTCGGGACATATCCATTCTTCTCGATACTGTGAGGGGGGGAGATGCCTTTTGAGACGACTCATATTCAGGATAGAGCGAGGAAGATGGTTATGGAGTTTGCTGAAAGGGAGATAATTCCCCATCTGGATAAGCTGAGGAAGGGGGACAAAGAATTTATGAAGGAGCTTGAGGATAAGGAAGCTCGGGCATGTTTTCATCTCGCTCTTATTCCCCGTGAGGAAGGGGGTCTCGGGTTTGGTCAATCCGGGAGGGTTGTTATAGAGGAGGAGCTTGTTGCGGCAT
>CAZTWH010000170.1:0-2642 GCA_964617575.1 uncultured Dehalococcoidia bacterium | reverse complement strand
GAAGAGGGGAGAAGCATTCTCTTCGGTGGCGGCGAGGTGAAGATGAAAAACGGAAATATAATGCTCAAATACGGAGAGGTGCGATTCTTATTTATATACTCCCGAAATTTCGAAGGTGTGGCGAATTTTGTTTTTGTGAAGAGTTCGAATTTTTCAAAGGAGATTATCACGAAAATAAAGCCCGATTATATTTTTCTCCTTGAGGATAAAAATATAGGCTGGGTTTTATCCGAGATTTACAGGTTCGGCAGGTTTTTCACATCGAGGGAAGGGGGTATTGAGCTTATAACCGATGGCGAGAGATTGTGGTTCAGAAGATAATGGGTATTTCATAACCGCATGAGGGGCATCTTTTTCCATCGAGGTTCATTTTTATGATGTCGAAGACATATCTTCTTATAAGCTCCTCACCGCATACAGGACAATATGTGTTCTCATACTTATGCCCGGGGACATTTCCTATATATACGAATTTGAGACCTTCCTTTCTGCCTATCTCGTAGGCTAACTCAAGCTTCTCTATCTCTGTGGGCGGGACATAGAATTTGGATGCGAAGTCATATGCGGGGTAATATCTTGTCACATGCCAGGGTGTTTCATCGCCAAGCTCATTTTTTATCCTCCAAGCTATATCCCTAAGAACATCATCCCTATCATTCACACCCGGTATAATGAGGATTGTTATCTCAACCCATATCCCGTTTTCCTTGGCTATCCTCGCATTTCTCCAGACCTTCTCGACATCAGCACCACAGTATTTTCTGACAGCCTCTCCATCCCCCTTCACATCTATATTCATGGCTGAAAGCCCCGCCTCCATAAGGGCTTCGAGCGCCATTTCCGTCATATATCCATTTGTCACGAATGTGTTATAAAGACCCTCTTTCCTCGCAAGCCTGAAGACATCAATGGAGTATTCCAGAAGAAGGGTCGGCTCGTTGAAGGATATGCTCGTTCCACGGCATTTATATTTCTTTGTTAGCTCTATAAATTCCTCGGGACTTATATATTCGCCCCTCCCCTTCGGATTCTTGCTTATATCGTAGTTCTGACACCAAGGGCAAGTGAAATTACATCCCCAGCTTCCACATGTCAGAGCCTTTGTCCCGGGGTAGAAGTGAAACAGGGGCTTCTTCTCTATGGGATTTGCGCTGAGGGATGATATGTCGCCGTAGATAAGGGTGTATAACTTTCCTCCCTCATTCACCCTCGTTCTGCAGAAACCCTCCTCACCATCCTCGAGCCTGCATCTCCTTTCACATGTGAGGCAGATAACCCAGGACCCCGCCCTCTCATAAAACAAAGCCTCCCTCTTCACCCCTTTATAACCCCTAAGGGTCTCGCCTTGAGAACGAGCTTCGATATGCCCGCACCATCACATACTCTCACAACATCAGCTACATCCTTGTAAGCCTCCGATGCCTCCTCAGCAAGACCCGACATCGTGGCAGCCCTCACAGCTATGCCCCTCGACTCAAGCTCCCTCTTGACATCAACACCCTTAACATGCCTTTTAGCCTGAGCCCTGCTCTGAACCCTCCCGGCACCATGACATGTTGAGCCGAAGCTCTCCTCCATAGCCCTCTTCGTCCCGACGAGAACAAAGGAATACCTCCCCATATCTCCGGGTATGAGGACGGGCTGTCCTATATCCCTGTATTTCGGGGGTATGTCGGGATGACCGGGAGGGAAAGCCCTCGTCGCACCCTTCCTGTGAACACATAATAGCTCCTCCTTCCCATCAACCACATGTTTCTCTATCTTCGCTATGTTGTGCGCAACATCATATATGAGCTCAAGTCCTATATCTTTGCCGAAAACTTTTATAAAAGCCTCCCTCGCCCAGTGGGTTATACATTGCCTGTTAGCCCAGGCATAATTAGCGGCACAGGCCATCGCGGCAAAATAATCCCTCCCCTCCTTCGATTCAACAGGAGCACAAACGAGCTGCCTGTCAGGAAGCCTTATACCATACCTCTGAACAGCATTGTTCATAACTTTTATATAATCATCACATACCTGATGACCAAAACCCCTCGAACCCGTGTGAATAAGGAGGAGAACCTGCCCAACCCTCTCAATACCCAGAACACGGGCAATCCCCTCATCATATATCTCCTCAACAACCTGAACCTCAAGGAAGTGATTCCCGGAGCCCAAAGTCCCGAGCTGGGGAGCACCCCTCGACTTCGCTTTCTGACTCACCTTGGAGGGGTCAGCACCTTTAAGACAACCCCCCTCCTCGGAATAAATAAGATCCTCATCCCTCCCATACCCCTTCTCAACAGCCCACCTCGCACCCTTGAGAAGAACATCGTCTATCTCATTCCCCCTAAGCCTTATCTTCCCCTCAGAACCAACACCGGAAGGTATGTTCCTGAAAAGCTCATCCATAAGCTCATCTATCCTCCCCTTAACCTCCCCCTCCATAAGATTCGTCCTCAAAAGTCTAACTCCGCAATTTATGTCAAATCCAACGCCTCCCGGTGATATTACGCCGTCCCTTACCCTTGTTGCCGCCACTCCTCCTATAGGGAAGCCGTATCCCCAGTGGATATCGGGCATTGCGAGGGACCTTCCTACTATTCCGGGGAGGAATGCGACATTGGCGACCTGCTCGGGGGCTTCATCCCCCTTCATTA
>CAZTWH010000169.1:0-2665 GCA_964617575.1 uncultured Dehalococcoidia bacterium | reverse complement strand
GGCAGGGCTGATATAGAGACCCTAGATAGGGAGAACAAGATAGCCATGTCTCTGGGGATGGAGGTCCGCTTCCCTTATTTGGACCTGGAGGTGGTCAAGTTAGCGATGAGCGTTTCCCCCGAACTCAAAATCTCCTCCGCTGAGGATAATTTGGGGAAACATCCCCATCGGGAGCTGGCTAAAAGGCTCGGCGTTCCGCCCCGGTTCGCCGACCGAACCAAAGAAGCTGCCCAGCATGGCACCGGAGTTCACCAGATGCTTGACGAATTAGCCCGAAGGAATGGCTTTACTTCAGAACTGGTTGAGGGCATTGGCTATACTCCGGAGGAGATCACCACCGAAAAGCTGGGAAGTTCTGCCCGCTATGGCTACCGCTATAGTGAGGATAGGAGCCTCTGGCTTGTGCCTGCCCATATCCAGCTTTTCCTCGATGTAATGGCATATAGAGGCGGTATGCTGAACGAAAGGGAGAGGAGAAGGATAGAGCGCTTTGTAGATAGAATCTAGGGAAGGGCGAGTCTACAAGGCTCTATCTTTAGATCCAACCAGTTCCTGAATTGCCCGGCTCCACCCCCTGGGACCGACCCCTTCAACCTTACGGATATTAGCTAAATCCAAATCCTCCCAGCGATTGTTCGGCTTTTGAACCAGTACCGGTATATCAACAACCGCCAGCATCGGCAGGTCGTTCTGGCTATCTCCAATTCCGATAGTCTCGATATCGCCAAATTTCTGTCTGAAGAGATGGCTCAGGATTTGGGTGGCTTTACCTTTATCATTCCCTGCTCCCACCTCGTAGTATCTTCCACCGTGAAAATAATCCAGACCCCTCTCCCTTATCTTGATCAAAATCAGCCTTATCCTCCCCTCGGGACCTTCAAGCTTAAGGGTCTCACTATATTCCCTCTGCTTTGCCAGTTTGGCTGATTCCAGATCCAATCCGGTATCCTTGGCTACCTCTTCGGCGCTCATATCCCCAAAGCCTTTGATCTCCAAGCCTATCTCCCTTTCAATCCCTTTCAATACCCCCCTGATCTTTTCATAAGAGGCACCCAACTCGATCACTCGGTAGTTTTGAATCACCTTTTGGGTGGGAGTTAAAGGGAAATAATCCTCGGGGATAAAAATAGCCCCTCCATTTTCCACAACGAAGGGATCCTCTATCCCCAGCTCCTTCCGATACACCTCCTGCTCAGCTCTGGTCTTAGCCGAGCAGAAGATAATGGGGATTTCCTTTCGCTTGAGCAGGTTTATAGCCCCAAGGGCTTCCTCATAGGAATAGGTAAGGGGATGAAGCAAGGTTCCATCCAAGTCGGTAAAGATTATCTTTTTCACGATACCGAATATTCCGGAAAATACTCCCGCATAACCCGGGCGAACTTCTCAAGGTCGGCTTTTTCCGGAGGGGGGTAATAATGGGGCTGAGCCAATTCCTCCCCCGGTTTCAAATACCCCCCGGCTTCCAGCTCCTCGAGGATTAGCCTCTTATCTTCCGGACCGGAGAGAGGGCTATGGTAGAGATTAGCCAGCCCGACGAGCAACATCTCATCAATATGCTCCGACCCCCTCTCCTCATGGATATGGAGGTTGCGACTCTCTATCTGAAATATATCCACCCCCTGCTCTATCACCTCCTTGTGGGCTGGAGGAAGTATGCCACCAAATTGCTCGAAGATGGAGATAAGCTCCTGGGGCTCGACAGCATAGCCTGAGGCATAAGTAAGCATCTTCGCCAGCCCTATACTCATAGCATGCTCCCCGGAATTGGCTGTCTTTATAATTTCCGTTTCAAAGCCAGTTTGAGTGGAGATCAGACGGTTAAAGTGACGGTTGACAATTCTGGAGACTCTCCCCCACTTTCTGAAATAAATACCCTCACTTACCGAAGCCTTATATCGCCACAACATCCTGACCATGGTATAGGGGGATCTAGCCAGGCTGAAACCAATGGCATAACTCTTAACATATTCCCACACCGCTCCGGGGATATAGTTATCAGTATCGATAAACCCTACATAATCCTTCCCGCATAGCATCGCCAGCAGAATCCCTATCAGCATACCTTCGCATTTTCCATCCCTCACCAGCCCATCTTCATCTAAAAGCTCAGGATATTTAGCCTCTTCTATAGCCTGGGCGATAACGGGATCCTTCTGGTGAATAATCAAAGCCTCCCTCTGAGTGAAATGGCAGAACTGCTTTAAAGCATCCTGCTCCATCCTGAATCGGTCAATGGGTTCCCTTTGACTGTTGGAGACGGCTATTATGAGGCAACTGTGGGGGATGCCACTGAGCACACCTTCAAAAAGTTTGAGCTTCTCATCCTTTATGGGAAGGATAATCGCCATCCTACCTTGGATATCTTCAAGTTGCTTCTCATCCGCCTTATAGATGGCGATAGCTTCCTTACAAGGGGCTTCGGTTTTAACCCCTGAGTCGAGCTCAAGCACCCTCTGCACATCGTTTATCCTCACCGAGCCAAAACGCTCGGTATAACGGGGGATTTCTATCCTCATTCTCCCACCTCGAGCTTCTATTATAACATCCCGTTAGGTTTTGAGACAAATCCACTCAGGAACAATACCGTCAACCTGAGAAGCAGGAACTTGCTTTCAGCTTCAAAAATGGGCGGTGGAGGATTTGAACCCCCGACCTCCTGCGTGTG
>CAZTWH010000168.1:0-2671 GCA_964617575.1 uncultured Dehalococcoidia bacterium | reverse complement strand
GTTATACGATAAAGGACCCGACATATGGGGAGGTGGTGGATTTTATAAGGAAGGACAGGACGGATGAGAGGGAGTATATAGAGGGGAAATATGAGTGCAGGCATTTCGCCCGTGATGTTTGCAACAATGCTGAGGATGAGGGTATAAGGTGCGCCCTCGTTCTCGTAGACTTTGAGGAGGGAAGCCACGCCATAGTTGGCTTCAACACCGTGGACAAAGGCTTTATATATATAGAGCCTCAAACTGATGAGGAGGTGGAAATCGAGGTTGGGAAGAAATACATGGGGCTGACAGTTAAAGGCGTCCTCATAATCTGGTGATTTTCTCTCAAAAATGAGAAAATATTTAAGTTGAGGGGGTAATATGCGTGAGAAGCTTGACAAGGAAGATGTATTGAGGATAGTGAAGGAGAAGGGCGTAAAGTTCATAAGGCTGTGGTTCACGGATATTTTGGGTTTTCTTAAAAGTTTTTCGATAATGAGCAATGAGCTTGAGGCTGTTCTTGAAGAGGGCGCCGGATTTGACGGCTCATCCATAGAGGGATTTGTGAGGATAGAGGAGAGCGATATGATAGCCAAACCCGACCCGAGCACCTTCTGCATCCTCCCCTGGAGACCTGAGGAGAATGCTGTGGCGAGGATGTTCTGCGATATACAGAGACCCGGAGGGAAGCCCTTCGAGGGGGACCCCCGTTATGTGTTGAAGAGAATGCTCAAGAAAGCTGAGGATATGGGATTCACATTCTATGTCGGTCCGGAGCTCGAATATTTTTACTTCAAAAGCTCTCAAGGGACGGATTTTCTTGACAGGGGAGGGTATTTCGATATGACGCCCCTCGACCTCGCCATGGATTTAAGGAGGGAGACGATACTCACCCTGGAGAAGATGGGAATACCCGTTGAATACAGCCATCATGAGGTCGCCTACAGCCAGCATGAGGTTGATATAAAGTACGCCGATGCCCTGACGATGGCTGATAATGTCATGACCTATAAGGTTGTTGTGAAGCAGATAGCTTTAAATCACGGCGTATATGCGACATTCATGCCGAAGCCTGTCTACGGGATAAACGGAAGCGGGATGCATGTCCATCAATCCCTTTTTAAAGGAGAACAGAATGCCTTCTTCGACCCCGATGACCCCTATCATCTCTCAAAAATAGCAAAGCATTATATAGCAGGGCTTTTAAAATATTCGAGGGAGATAACAGCCATAACATGTCAGTGGGTGAATTCATATAAGAGGCTTATACCCGGTTTTGAAGCCCCCGCATATATATCCTGGGGCACAAGGAATAGGTCCGCCCTCGTAAGGGTCCCCGAATATATACCCGGCAAGGAGAAGGCTACAAGGGTGGAGTACAGGGCTCCCGACCCCGCCTGCAACCCCTATCTAACATTCGCCGTAATGCTCGCAGCCGGTCTTAAAGGTATAGAGGAGGAGCTCGAGCTCCCCGACCCCGTCGAGGTCGATGTCTATAGCCTTTCTGAAAAGGAGAGGGAGGAGATGGGTATAGGAACTCTCCCCGGAAGTCTGGGCGAAGCCCTCGATATCATGGAGAAAAGTGAGCTTGTAAAGGAATGCCTCGGTGAACATATATTCCATAGCTTCCTGAGAAATAAAAGGGAGGAATGGGAAAACTATAGGGCTCAGGTCACCGAATACGAGATAAAAAGATACCTCCCCATTTTGTGAGATTGACTTATCGGATTATCTGTGGTATAATGCGAAAGACGTATCAAAGTGGGAGGTAAATATGAGGAGGATTTTGGTTTATGGGGTTTTAGTGCTTTTGATTTCGGGTCTTATATTTGGGGGGATTTATTGTAAGAAGCCTGCTCCGACGCCGACGCCCACGCCGACACCCACACCGACGCCCAAACCCACACCGACACCTAAACCGACACCGAAACCAACGCCGAAGCCTACGCCCAAACCTGTTAAACCCATAGTTCTCAAATTCTCCGACCCTTCTCCTGCGAACACATGCAGGACGAAGGCTTATGCGAGGTGGGGGAAGTGGCTTGAGGAGAGGACGGGTGGGAAGATAAAGATAGAGTGGTACTGGGCTCAATCCCTGGCTAAGGCGAGGGACAACATACCCGCAACGAAGGGCGGGATTGCTGATATGTGTACAAACTCCAGCTTCCTTTATCATCCGAAGCTATTCGTTGTGTGGAGGTTTGCCGAGCTCCCCTTCATAGGTCCCGCCGAGTGGTATGCCCATTCGAAGACATGCAAGGAGCTTTATGAGACGATTCCTGAACTCAGGAAAGAGATAGAGGCTACGGGTCTCAAGCTCATAGGCATGTTCGGTGTCCACCCGACGACCATAATTTCGAAGAAGCCTATAAGGAAACTTGAGGATCTTAAAGGTTTGAGGATAAGGACATTCGGAACCGCTGCGGAGTGGTTCAAGTCCGTTGGTGCTGTTCCCGTTCCCGTTACGATTTACGAGACCTATGAAGCCCTTCAGAAGGGGACATGTGATGCTGCTCAGGCTTATGCTTATCTAATTGTACCCTACAGGTTGCATGAGGTAACGAAGTATCACATTCTTCCGGGGTGGCAGAATATAACCGTGAATGTTTGGATGAACAAGGAGGTTTTCGAGAAGCTTCCCGAGGATGTCAAGAAGGTTTTTGAGGAGGAAGCTTGGGATAAGCTAATA
>CAZTWH010000167.1:0-2702 GCA_964617575.1 uncultured Dehalococcoidia bacterium | reverse complement strand
CTTCCGAAGAGGGTTGACCTTGCGAAGCTTGTTCCGAGGGAAGGACCTCAGCATCATGCGAAATTCGTATCGACGGATGCGAAGGTATGGATGATACATGCCGCTATAGATTGCGGCTTTAAAAGGGTTGAGGCTACGAATTTTGCGAATCCCAAGTATATTCCCCAGTTCCGCGATGCCCATGAGGTTATGAGGAGGATAGATAAGAAGAAGAGGGAAGGGGTTGAGATAACGGCTGTGACCATCACGGACAGGGCTATTCGCGAGGCTATAAGGGCAAAGCAGGAGGGATATGGTCCCGACAGGATTGTTCAGATGATATCCACGAGCGAGGCGCATAATTTGAGGAATGCGGGTCTCACCCATGCCGAGCACTGGAAGAAGTTCGAGGAGTGGATAAAACTCGCCCATGATAACGGGATAAAGTTCAATGCATGTGTTAGCACGATCTGGGGATGTCCCATAGCCGGTCCCATGCCCATGAATCTCGGGTGGGAATTTGCAAAGCGCCTTTTAGAAATGGGCGCTGATGATATAGAACATGCTGACCATGACGGGCAGGCGACGCCTGACAAGGTATATCGCTATTTCTGCGAGGTTCTTGATAGAATGCCCGACCCATCAAAACATGTTTTCCACCATCATATGACCCGCGGATGGGGGCTCGCGAATATACTCGCTGCTATGCAGGCGGGGATAATAAGGTTTGAGAGCTGTTTCGGTGGCTTGGGAGGACAGCCCGCCAACTTCCTCGACGATTGCCCCGTCCCCGGAACAGGAAGATATTACTACCAGGACCCGACTCAGACAGGTCTCGTCCCCACGGAAGACCTCGTGGTTATGCTGGATGAGATGGGGATAGAGCACGGACTCGATGTGGATAAAGTTTTAGAAACCGGGAGGATAATAGAGAGAATATTCGGTCAGAGGCTCCGCTCAATGTGCGTAAGAACAGGAAGAATTCCGAAAGGTCCAACAGGCTTCTAACCCGACTCAGGGGTGGGGATGCGGGAGATAACAAGGGAAGAATACCTAGAGTTTTTAAAGGAGCATAAAAGCGATCCAAATTACTTTCTCGTGTCCGTATCAAACCGTATAAACCTCGATCTCTGTATAAAATATGGTCTTGCTGGATTCACAAACAGCATAAATGGACTCTGGACTTTCCTTGATATAGAGGAAGGAGATTATATCTCCTTCCTTTACGGCGCAAGAGTAAATAATTTATACAAAGTCATCAAGAAAGTAGCATACAAAAACGCGGAAAATCTCCCTCCCTGGCCTCCTGTAACTTTCAGCATGTCGGGAAGAACATACTACTTTCCCTTCAGATTATATCTGCAACAGGAAAGGGTGTTGGATGAACCCATGATAAGACCCGAATTTGCCTATGTTGCGGAAAACCTGCTTTTAAGAGGCGGGTATAGGAGAACCCATTTCCAAGCAGACCTTTTAACCTTCTACAATGTTTCTAATATGGGAGAACCTTTTAACCAAACTTTGGAAACTTTGAAGTTAGATGGAGAGCAATTTGAACCAAAAATCATTTTTAAAAAGGAAAAACAAAGAATTCCAGAAAAATTTTATTTCCATGAACTCATCCTTCAGTCGCTGGTAAGGAAAAAACTCAAATACTTGCTTGATGAAATTATAGACCTTATGGGAATGGCACACCACTCCGCTGATGAATTTGAGATTCTTGGTGAAAAAGCTCTTCCTGAAGGTTTTGTGGATATATTCATCAAACTAAAGCACCCTGTAGGAAGTAACAAGTATATACTCGTTGAAATTAAGAGAGGAAAAGCCCAGAGCAAAGATTTAAGACAACTCGAAGGATATATATCGGAATTCGGACAAGAAGCAGTAGGTGGTCTTCTTATCGCTAAAGAGCTCCCGAAGAGAAATATTATGAAAAAATCCAACATAGTTATGCTGCGATATTCATTTCCCTCATTAGACGCCGAGAAGGAATACTCCTATGCGGAGTTGCTGGAAAAGTTACAATTGGAGATAATAGGAGGGAGTTCATCCCGTTGAGGCGATGCTGGAGGCAAGGCTCCGGATATAGCTAATCTAAAAACAGGCTCACCATCTCCCCCCTCCTCACATCGACAAGACCTTTATCCGTAAGTCTTAAGAAGGGAAGACCTGTGAAGGGGAAGGATTCGAGGACGAGGAGGGGATTTCCAAGCCCGCACCCGAGCTCCCTCAATACCCTCTCACATTCATCCATCCTTTCCACAAGCTCCTCAACAGGTATGTCAGATATTATTCCCCAGATGGGCAAAGGAAGGGAGAAGATTATTTTTCCCCCTTCAGCTATGAATATGCCTCCGCTATTTTTCAGAAGCTCATTTACGGATAAAGCCATATCCTCCTCATTCGTCCCTATAACGAGGATGTTATTCGTGTCCCATATATGGCTTGTGGCGACAGCTCCCCTCTTCATCCCCATCCCCCTCACGAATCCTATCGCCGGCTTTCCCCCACGCTTTGATATATGAGCGACCTTGAGTATATCCCTCGATGGGTCGGGAGGTATGTTCTCCCCATCCCCCTCCATAAAAGCCCACCCCTCCTTCAAAACAGTGTCCGTCTCTATATCCATAACCCTTAACTTCGCTTCTCCCCTATATGGAATGAACAACTCCTCCCTTTTTATCGGCTTGAGCTTAAAAGTCTTAAACGCCTCCTCAGGAACA
>CAZTWH010000166.1:0-2704 GCA_964617575.1 uncultured Dehalococcoidia bacterium | reverse complement strand
AATAAAGGAGAGGCTGAATGAGGACCCCCTGGAGGTCTTCATGACAGCTCTCAGAAACGCCATGCCTGAGCTTGAGGTTAGACCGAGAAGGGTTGGAGGTGCTACATATCAGATACCGATAGAGGTCCCGGAGGAGAGGGCTAAATCACTGGCTATAAGGTGGCTCGTGGACTCAGCGAGGGCTAAGAAGGGAAGACCGATGGCTGAGAAGCTCGCCATGGAAATAATGGACGCCTACAGAAATGAGGGTGCCACGATAAAGAAGAAGACTGATCTCTACAAGATGGCTATAGCGAACAGGGCATTTGTCCATTACAGGTGGTGATCATGAGTTTCCCCATAGATAAGATAAGGAACATAGGAATAATGGCTCATATAGATGCGGGGAAAACAACCCTGACGGAGATGATGCTTTATCACACGGGCAGAACCTACAAGGTGGGATATGTGGATGAGGGAACAGCTTTTATGGACTGGATGGAGCTGGAGAGGCAGAGGGGAATAACCATAACCGCAGCGGCTACAACATGCGAATGGCTTTCCCACCAGATAAATATAATAGATACGCCGGGTCATATAGATTTCACGGCGGAGGTTGAGAGAAGCCTGAGGGTTCTTGATGGGGGCGTTGTCATATTCGATGCCGTCCTCGGAGTCGAATCCCAGTCCGAGACCGTCTGGAGGCAGGCTGATAAATATAAGGTCCCGAGGATATGCTTCGCCAATAAAATGGACAGGGTTGGAGCCGACTTCTGGCACACCATAGAGACGATAAAGAAGAGGCTCGGAGCGAACCCTGTTGCGGTTCAGATACCCATAGGTGTGGAGGAGAGCTTCATAGGTGTTGTGGATCTCATAACGGAGAAGGCTTATATATTCCCCAAAGAGCTCGGCGAGCCGAGGGAAATAGATATACCCGAGGAGTATATAAAGGAGGCTAAAACGAGGAGGGAGGAGCTTCTTGAGAAGCTTGCCGAGGAGGATGAGGAGTTCATGGAACTCTATATAGAGGGTAATTTCACCCCGGATGATATAAGGGAGGCTATAAGAAGGGCGACCCTTTCTCTGAAAATATTCCCCGTTCTCTGCGGTAGCGCGTTAAAGGACAGGGGTGTTCACCCCCTCCTTGATGCGATTGTTCACTACCTCCCCTCCCCCCTTGACAGGGGAAAGGTGAGGGGATGGGACCCGATAACGGGCGAGGAGAAGGAAAGGGAGCCCCTCGAGGAAGCCCCCTTCTCAGCCCTCGCCTTTAAGGTCGTCGTTGACCCCTTTGTGGGAAGGCTTGTCTATCTCAGAGTGTATTCGGGGAAGGTATCCTCAGGTTCAATGGTTTATAATGCGAGGAGAGGCAGGAGAGAAAGGATAGGGAGGCTTTTGAGGATGCACGCAAATAGGAGGGAGGAGATAAAGGAGGGGAGGGCCGGGGATATAATATGCGCCGTTGGACTTAAGGAGACGCTAACGGGTGATACCGTCTGCGATGAAAAGGATCCCATAACATTCGAATCCATAGAATTTCCCGAGCCCGTCGTATCAGTCGCCATAGAGCCGAAGGCGAAGTCTGACAGGGACAGGATAATAGACGCGCTTATAAAGCTCTCCGAGGAGGACCCGACATTCAAGATGAAATACGACCCGGAGACGGGTCAGACCATAATTTCGGGGATGGGGGAGCTTCACCTCGAGGTGATAATAGAGAGGATGAAGAGGGAGTTCAGGGTATCGCCGAGGGTCGGAAAGCCCCAGGTCGCATATAAGGAGACCATAACAAAGCCCGTTAAGGCTGAGGGCAAATATATAAGGCAGACGGGTGGAAGGGGTCAGTACGGACATGTCTGGATAGAATTCGAACCCCTTGAGAGGGGGAAAGGATTTGAGTTCGAGAGCAGAATAAAGGGAGGAGTTATACCTGAGCAATATATACCCGCTGTAGAGCAGGGTGTGAAAGAGGCTCTCGAGGGGGGTGTTCTCGCGGGGTACCCCGTTGTGGATGTTAAGGCTATACTTGTCGACGGGAGCTACCATGAGGTGGACTCCTCGGACCTTGCCTTCAAGCTTGCGGGGATAGATGCTGTGAGGAAAGGACTTCCAAAGGCATCCCCCATCCTCCTCGAGCCCATAATGAAGCTCGAGATAATAACACCAAAGGAATTTTTAGGAGATATTCTTTCGGATGTGAATGCGAGGAGGGGAAGGGTTGAGGAGATAAATCCCTCGGGCGACCTTCAGGTTATAAAATGCTACCTTCCCCTTTCCGAGACATTCGGATATTCCACAGCCTTAAGGTCGATAACACAGGGGAGGGCGCACTACACCATGGAATTCTACAGATACGAACCCCTCCCATCCGATATGATGGAGAAAATCCTTGGGATCAAAGGGGCTCACCTATGACGAGGAAGCAGAAGATAAGGATAAAACTAAAAGCTTTCGACCACCGCATACTCGATAACGCGGCGAGGATGATAGCTGAGGCTGCCCAGAACACGGGAGCTCTGGTCGCCGGACCCGTTCCCCTGCCAACGAAGGTGAGAAGGTTCTGCGTCATGAGGTCCCCTTTTATAGATAAAGACTCGAGGGAACATTTCGAGATAAGAACTCATAAAAGGCTCATAGATATAATAGACCCCAATCCGAAAACAATAGAGGAGCTTACAAATCTAAACCTCCCGGCGGGGGTCGAAATAGAGATCAAGTTGTG
>CAZTWH010000165.1:0-2727 GCA_964617575.1 uncultured Dehalococcoidia bacterium | reverse complement strand
CTTCTCAAGAACCTCCTCCTCGACATATATCGGAACCCCAACCCTGACGGCAAGAGCCATGGCATCGCTCGGTCTCGAGTCAACCTCTATTATCCTCCCATCCGTCTCAAGGATTATCTTCGCATAAAAAGTGTCCTCCTTGAGGTCGTTGACAACTATGAAGTTGACACGAGCACCCAGGGCTTCGATTATGTTCATGAGAAGGTCATGGGTCATGGGACGAGGTGTGACAATGCCCTGCAGTTTCATAGCTATGGCATCAGCCTCGGCAGGTCCTATCCATATGGGAAGATACCTGTCGCTATTCTTCTCCCTGAGTATAACAACCCTCTGGTAATTTATAACGCTGACCCTTATGCTCTCTATTCTCATCTCCCGCAACATCACTTCCCCCCAGAAATTTTAATTTGTAAATAAAAAGCTTGTCAACCCCCAAGTTTTACCCATAGAATTTCTGGGGATGAATTTTAAGGAGAAGCTTGTAAGTTCGATAAGGAAAAGGGGTCATCTTTGCATAGGTCTCGACCCCAACCCTGAGCTATCGCCGGATGTTCTTTCCTTCCTTGAGGAGATAATAGATGCTACAAGGGATATAGCATGCGCATATAAGTTGAATTTAGCCTTCTATGAGGCTATGGGGCTGGATGGAATAAAGATTCTTGAAAGGGTGAGGAAATTTATACCCGAGGATATACCCGCCATAGGCGACGGGAAGAGGGGGGATATAGGTGTAAGTTCGAAAAGATACGCGGATTTCCTCTTCAATATAATGGGCTTTGATGCCATAACCGTTAGCCCTTATATGGGAAAAGATTCCCTCGAGCCCTTTTTTGAATTCGAAGATAAAGGGATATTCGTTCTCACAAGGACGACAAATAAAGGCGCACGGGATTTTCAGGAGCTTTCATTTCAGGGAAAGCCCCTTTATCTTCTCGTGGCTGAGAGGGTTAGGGAGTGGAATAAGGAGTATAGGAATCTGGGCGTTGTTGTCGGCGCCACCGATATAGAGAGCCTTAGGAAGGTTAAGGAGGTCTGCCATGAGCTTCCCTTCCTCGTCCCCGGGGTTGGCGCCCAGGGCGGGGACCTTGAGGGGGCTGTCGGGGTTCTCAAAGGATGCATTTTTGTAATAAGCTCATCAAGGAGTATACTTTACCCCGAAGGCATGAATATAGAGGCTTCGAGGTCGGAAGCCATTAAACTGAAAAGGAGGATAGAAGATGTCCTCAAAAGTTTTTGAGCCTGTGAATATAGGCAGGGAGAGGATAGGGAACAGACTCCTCATGGCACCTCTGACCTCCAATTACGCGGATGAGGGAAATTTTGTCACCCCCGAGATTATAGACTTTTATGAGAGGAGGGCGAGGGGAGGCATCGGGGCGATTATCGTTGAGGCTACCGCTGTTAACGAGAGGAAAACCCACTCCCCAAGATGCCTCGGGATATATGACGATAAATTCATAGACGGTCTCAAAAAGCTCTCGGAGTCTATAAAAAGGTGGACTAAAGCCTTTATCCAGTTAAATGATGCGATAGTAGCGCTCGGGAGGAAACCGGAGGATTTATCCCTCGAGGAGATATATGAGATAAGGGACGATTTCATAAAGGGTGCCGTGAGGGCTCATAAGGCTGGCTTCGATGGCATCGAGCTCCATATGGCTCACCGCTATACCCTTGCGGATTTTTTGTCAAAAAGGGCTAACAGAAGAAAGGACGATTTCGGAGGAGGGATAAGGGGAAGGCTTAAGCTTCCCCTCATGATAATAAAGGGTATAAGGGAGGAGCTTGGAGATTTCCCCCTAATCGTGAGGATAAACGGTGAGGACTTCACAGGAGGAGGCAATTCGATAATAGATACCAAAAAGGTGGCAAAAACCCTTGAGCAATGGGTGGACGCTATACATGTATCGGCGGGAGGGAGGATAGAGGAGGGAGGGGACAGAAGCTATAGCTGCTTCAGGAGCGTCCCCGTTATGGGCATGCCCGACGCCCTAAATGTCCCCCTCGCCGAGGAGATAAAGAGGGTGGTGAGGGTCCCCGTTATAACGGTCGGGAAAATAGGCAAGCCGAAGATTATAGAAAAAATAATAGGGGAAGGGAAAGCTGATCTCGTAGCCCTCGGAAGACCCCTCCTCAGGGATCCGGATTTCCCCTCAAAGATGATGAAAAGTGAGAAGATAAAGCTGTGCGTTTACTGCAATAACTGCATGAGAGCTTTCATAAAAGGCGATGTCCTCAGATGCAGAAGGGCTAAATAAGCTTTCCGAGGAAAGGAGCTATGGATGAAAGAGTTCTGTGAATTTTATCTATATCCTCATATGTTAAGATCGTTATCTCCTTCCCTATCTCGTGGAAAGAGCCCGAAAGATAAGGCGCTATTAGCTCCCTCACCCTCCTCTCCTTCTCCCTTATAAGAACGATGAAAGGCTTTGACCTCTGAGTATCATATGCGTGCTTTAATTTCGTGAGAGCGCCCTCAAGACTGCCCCTGTCCTGAACCTCAAAAACATGGCTTATCCTCGGGGATATCTCGCTGTCCTTCCATACTACATCATACCTCTCATATTCCTCGACAGCATACTTGCCCAGAAGTCTCCCTATCTCAACTATCTTCCCCTTCACCTCATCATGGCTCGGGAGATCAGAGAAAAGGGATGGCTGGAAGAAAAACTCCTCCCTCTCAACCCTCTCCCTCCCCTTCTCCTTTATCCTCCACCTCCCGGATGGAAG
>CAZTWH010000164.1:0-2731 GCA_964617575.1 uncultured Dehalococcoidia bacterium | reverse complement strand
GGCTCTGCCGTAAGGGGTTGTTGTTGTCTTCTGTCCGATGAGGGTTGTTGGTGCGAGCTGTCCCCCCGTCGTCCCGTAATTGAGATTATTAGCCATGATTATTGTTATCTTCTCTCCCCTGAAGGCTGCGTTCATAAGGGCTTCCGTTCCTATCGCTATACAGTCTCCATCACCCTGAAGGGTTATAATTATTACATCTTTTAAAACTCTCTTTATCGCTGTTCCGACATCGGGTGCCCTCCCGTGGGCTGTGAAAACCCCGTCTACATTTATCGTGAGTACGGACCTTGAGCTACATCCCACGCCTGTTATAAACACCGTTTTATCCTCTATCCCGAGCTCATCTATGACCTCCGCTATTATTTTCTCGGTAAGGGGGTGTCCGCATCCGGGGCACTGAAGACCCCCGCCGGGGTGGCGGATCCAGAGCCTTGGCGTGCCGTAAACTTTCCTCATCCGAGAGCCTCCCTTATCTCCCTTAGAACCCTCTCCGGCATTATCATCCCGGCGACCGTTGGAAGGTGGCGGTCGAGTATCCCTACAAATCTGACATCATCCTTGACGCACATCTTTACATCCTCAACCATCTGACCAAGGCAATCCTCAACGACTATAAACCTCGCACCCTCCCTTCTCTTTATGGCTTCATACGGGAAGGGCCATAAAGTTATGGGTCTTATAAGACCCGCCTTAAGACCCTCCTTCCTCGCCCTCTTAACAGCCGCCTTGGATACCCTCGCGCAATATCCGTATGCGACGACTATAGCCTCCGCGTCCTCGACCTCATACTCCTCCCATCTGACCTCCTTCTTCATCTCATCGAGCTTCTTTTTATAATTTTCGGCGAATTTTCCCCATGTCGTATGAGGCGGAACTCCCATCACCCCCGGTCCTTGAAGTATGAGCCTCCTCTCCTTATCCTTCCTCCTCCCCTTCCCGCCCACAGCCCAGTCCTTAGGCGGGAGGGGAGGGAAATCGAGGGTTTTGACCTCCAGAATCTCAGCCATCTGACCTATTATCGCATCCGTGAGGAGAACGACGGGTGTTCTGTGCTTATCGGCGAGATGAAAGGCGAGCTGAATAAAATCATGGTTTTCCTGAACGGAGGAGGGTGCGAGGACTATATTCCTGTATCCCCCATGTCCGCCCCCCCGCGTTGCGGAGAAATAGCAGGACTGACCGTGTCTCACATTAGCCTCCCCCGGCAGCCCTCCCCTCTGAACAAGGGCTATAACACACGGAATCTCCCCTGCTGAGAGGTAGGACATCGTCTCCTGCATAAGAGCCCAGCCGGGACCCGAAGTCGAGGTCATAGCCCTCACGCCGCATGCCCCGGCACCGAAGAGCATATTTATGGCTGAAACCTCGCTCGGCACCTGAAGAAAAACCCTCCCCCTCTTCGGAAACTCCCTCGCGAACCATTCCGTGATCTCATTCTGGGGGGTTATGGGGTAGCCGAAGAAAGCCTCACACCCAGCCATAAGCGCCCCCCACCCTATAGCCTCATTCCCCTGAACAAATATCCTCTCCATCTCCTTTGTAATTAATTTTAACTCATAAAATGGATAAAGAAGTTTAAAATCTACGGATTTTGCGGGGTTTACTCAGCGCCTTCTATCCTCAGCCCTGAATTTTCCCCTCAGGATCTCCCTTAAGAAATCTTCCTCATTTTTTATCTCGTTCTCAAAAACGGTTACACATGAGCCTACATCCCCTATTGAATGGGCATCGCTCCCACCCGTCCCCGGAATCCTTAGCCTCGATGCCACCTCCATGGAGAACTTGACCTCCTCATCCGTAGCCCAGCCGTTGGCAACCTCCATGGCATCGACAAGGTCGAAAAGTTCCCAGGATAAAGCCTTCTCAAGAGTTATGGACCTTTTTATCCAGCTTCTCCATGTGAAATAAACCCTGAAGGGATGGGCGGCAATTATAACCCCTCCCTTATCCTTAACATAGGAGCATAGCTCCCTCGCCCTGTAAAGGGACCTCGGGACCTCATCAACCCCGAATATGAGAAGGTCCCCGAGCTCTGTCCCAACCTCCATCCCGCCTATAACAAGAAACCCTTCCCTCTCACCGAGTTCGAAAGCCCAGAAGGGCTTTTTAACACCATGCTCCGTTATGCATATCCCATCAAGACCTTTCCTCCTTGCCTCCTCTATAAGAGAATCCGGGTCTATAGAGCTATCCCCGGAGCCAACCTTTGTGTGAATGTGTATATCCATAACCATCCCATATGAGAATAAAGCTCGAAAATAAGGGTTGTCAATTTTTCTCTCTTTGGAGGATAATTTTAGTGATGAAATTTTTGAACTTCATTCTGGATGTAATTTATCCGAATCTCTGTATAGGATGCGGAAAGGAGGGAGAGATAATATGTGAAAAATGTCTCAAAGGTATGAGAAGATTCCCTTTTTTCGCCTCGGGGGAGAATATCAGGGCTTTTTTCTCCCCCTTCATATATGACGGGCTTGCGAGGGAGGCTGTTCATCTTCTCAAATACGAGGGGCTCAGGGTTTTATCAAAGCCCATGGGAGAGGAGATGGGGAGGTTGTATGCGGAGAAGGGCTATCCCGTCGATGTTATTGTGCCCGTTCCCCTTCATAAGAAGAGGCTTAAGGAAAGGGGATATAATCAGGCTGAGCTTTTAGCGAGGGAGGTCGGCTCCTTTTTGGGCGTTCCCGTGGGCGATTTTTTGACGAGGGAGAGATATTCGAAGCCTCAGGTT
>CAZTWH010000163.1:0-2742 GCA_964617575.1 uncultured Dehalococcoidia bacterium | reverse complement strand
GAGAAGGCGAGGAGGTTCTTCGAAGGAAAGAAGAGACAGATTTCTTATTCGCTCTCCCTCTTGAGCTTTTCCTAGATAAGATCCAGGAGATTCGGTGTCGGAATAGCTTACACTTGATAGCAGAAAGGTGGTCAAGATGGACAAGATAGGACACTACACAACGATTGTGGTGTTACTGCTAGCTCCGGCAGCCTATGGTGTACCTTTCTTTGAAGATTTCGAATCCTACGAAGTAGGTGAAACACCTGGTGCTCCGTGGATTACAGCTACACCTTGGGCTACAATAGTCAGTGACGATTGGGCTGTAAGTGGCAGCAAAAGTGTGAGGCTGTATCGAGAGCCCGGAACCTCCGATTGGGCGTATCTCCGCTATGACTTTCCCGGCGTGCCGGAATTGACCATGCAGTTCTATATACTCAACATAGACAACTGGTGGGCCACTCTGGAAATATGGGGCGATGATAGGGATTGGGTTGGGAACTTTCAAATGACGATGGACGGATGGTTTCGATGGTATTCAGATCCTGATCCTGACAGATACTTAACGCCTTATGAAAACCAGCGTTGGTATCTTATAGAGTTGAGGGTAAATAGCATCTGGGATCGTATCGACATCTTTATCGATGGAACACCATACGGCAGATATATGACTGGAGATGTGGACTTGATCAACAGCGTTTCTTTCCGAGGGGAAGCCACCGACTTCCCTTTTCCGAATCACTTCTACGTTGATGACGTAAACATCGAACCTATCCCTGAACCTGCAACCATATTGTTATTAAGTGGCGGATTATCTGGTTTAGTTGGGTATGTAAGACGTGAACTTAGGAAGAGGAAATAGAGTTCAAAGACAGTCTACAACCAAAGCTGCTCTATCTTCAGCAACGGGGACATAACAGCACTATAAACAGATAAACTCGTCCTATCCCTTAATATCACAACGGCCAGCTTCTTACTATCAGGGGACGATAATCCCAATTCCGCCATCAATATTGCCTTCTCATCTATAAACTAAATCCCTTTCTTCATCCTGCCTCCTTACCGCAGCTGTCGCATATTCTCTTTGGCATCCTTACCTCCTTGCCTTCTCTCCCAACCTCCTCGCTTCTGCCCTGGCATGTTCCCCTTCCTTCAGCTGGATCGGCCCGAAATAGAGCTGACCTCCTGTCTCGTCCTCGAGGACTCCTATGCTTCCCGCCCTCATCCAGGTCTGATGTTTCACGTAGGCTAAGTAAACGAACACCGCCTCGGCGGACCTATCCACGTTAGAAAAGCTCACATAGAGCTCGGCCGGCCTCTTCGGAGCAACGAGTATCCTTCCTTCGGGTGAGATCTTCGGGTTGGAGTACCTGTTTCCCAAGTTGTCCAAAAGGCATGTTTCGTATTTGTAGCTAACCCTGTTCTGTATCAAAAGTTCTGCCTTCTCATCCAATAGGTTCTCAACTAAGAACCTGAAGATGATGGAGATCTTCCCATTTTTTGGCACCAACCTGTAGGAGACCAAGGTTATCCTCCAATGGAAGGGAGGATCGTCCACCTCGAAGGTCCTTTCGAAGGGGAGCAGTTCGTCCTCCCTAACCTTTCCCACCTCCTCCTCTCTGATGACCGGCCTCCAGGCCTTCTTCCGGGCCATAAGCCTCCTCACCACCTCATCCTTCCCTATCCCTACAGCTGCCACCCCAAATATCCTTCCTGTCTCAGTCGAGATCATCCTGGCGTTGACCCTTAGACTCCTGCCGAGGTCGGTTATGGTGCCCGAGACTATTGCCTCCACGCCTAAAAGCTTGCCTATCCTCTGGGCAGATCTCGGGTCCACGAGGGCCGTCGAGGAAAGCTTCTGCTCCTCCAAGACCCTGTTCAGGAACCTCCTTTCCACCACCTCGAATTTTCCAACAAGGAAGAGCCTTGTGATCAGCTCTTCGGCTATGTATTGGCCGAATTCGGTGATCCGGCCGTCCAGGTCAGTAAAGTCAACCACAGCCACCTTCCTCGCCTCGCCGGTTATGTTCCCTGAGATCTGGGCGACTAGATCGTCCAAGGCTCCATCCAAGGACTGGGGATGGAGTTCCTGGGCTAAGATCCAGCTGAGAGCTAAGATTATCCCTTCCATCCTATCACTCCAGCCTCCAACCCTACCTGTCGAGGCAGCTTTGGAGCAATCCCTTGTTCCCTAGAGAAGTGCACCCTTAAGATCGAACCTGGTCCTTCCTTCTTCGTCTTTCCAAATATATATGGTCATAATACAGAAATCAAGGAAAAAATTTATGGTCATAACCTGATACAGCGAGGTCTTCCTTTTTGCTATTTTCAGCCAAAAAGGAGGGGGGTAACTTGGAGGACTTCGAGGAACTTCTGGGGAAGCTGGGAAGGAGGGTGAGGGCGCTTAGGAAGAGGGCAGGCCTGACCCAGGCGGAGCTTGCCGAAAGGGCCGGCCTCTACGATGTGGGCGAGATAGAAAGGGGAAAGAAGATAAGGGCGGGAAAGAGGGAGGATGCGAACCCCACCCTCAACACCCTGTTCAAGCTCGCCAGGGCCTTAGGGGTGGAAGTGAAGGACCTCTTCGACTTCCCCGAAGAGGAGCTAAGTGAGGAGGGGAGGATAGATCGTGAGATCTTGGAGCTTCTAAGGAGGAAGGACTTACAGACCAAGAAGAAGGCTTGCGAGATCTTGAAGGCCTTTCTGAAGTGACTCCCCTTTTAAGCTGGCTGATTAAGCAGAACCTCCTTGCAAATATTTTACACC
>CAZTWH010000162.1:0-2788 GCA_964617575.1 uncultured Dehalococcoidia bacterium | reverse complement strand
TATGAAGTGGCAGAGACCTGTTGAGGCTCCGTCGAGCTTTATTATTCCGAGGATATAGGGGGGTTTTAGGGGCTGATAGGAGTGGAAGGGGGTTGTGTAGTCGTATTGGACGATGGTATATGTCATAAGTTCTCCCTCATCGGGGAGCTCGACCCATTCATCGAGCGAGGAGAGGCATCTTCCGCATATGGATCTCGGCGGCATATAGACCACATCGCACTTTCCACATCTTATGCCCACAAATTTGCCCTCTTTCAGTTTTGAGAAGAAGTAATTTGCAGCCTTACCGTACCAGTTATGGTATGGGACATATAGTCTTCCGCTAACTACATGCATCATCCCTCCACTATCCTGAAATATTTTATATCCGTTGGTTTCCCCTCCCTCTCCTCAGGGGGTTTCATAACCATCTCCACCCTCATCCCCACCTTGAGTTTACTCTCATCAATATCCTCGGGTCCCAGATAGTGGACGAATAAAATTCCCTCATCGAGCATAAATGTCCCGTGGAGGTAGGGCTCATCCCTCACCTTCCCGGTCTCCGGGTCCATCTGGGGATATATTATCCTCTCCCAGTCTATAAGGGTCCCCTTACCTGAGAGCTCGACCCATCCCTCGGGGAACTCAGGGACCCTCGTATAGCACTGGGCGCATACTATCCTCGGCGGCATCAGGAGCCTTCCGCATCCCTTGCACCTAACAGCCCAGAGCTTCCCCTTCTCCTTGAGCTCGAGAAGAAACTTCCCGAGGTAAGGACCCGCTGGCCATCTGAACCTTACTATAAGCGGATTATCCCTTCCCAGGTACTCCATATCCCCTCCTAATCCTTCTTAGAGGATAAAAGGTGAGCGACTGTCCACCCGCTCCCGCCCCATGCTGTTGAGAAACCAAGGGTAGGTTCCCTTGATATCTGGTGCTCCCCGGCACCTTTTCTCAGCTGAAGGGCTATCTCAGCGACCCTTATAAGGGCTGTCGCACCTATAGGATTTGTGGCGACAACACCCCCTGAAGGGTTTACGGGGAATTTTCCGTCGAGATCAAAATATCCCTTCTCCTCCAGCTTCCAAGCCTCACCTTTCTCACAGAAACCGTATGCCTCAAGCCATTCAAGCTCAGCCCATGTGGATGGACTATATATCTCGGCGACGGATATCTCCTCCATCGGCTTTGTTATCCCGTTTCTTTTGAAAAGCTTTGATGCAGCCATCTCAAGGTCAGCTACGGAGTGCCGACCGCCTCTCACATACACAGCCTCCTTGTGAACCGTTATCCAGTCCTTAACCCATACGGGCTTTTTGGAGAGCTTTTCAGCCTTCTCCTCACAGGCGACAACGATGGCGCATGCCCCTTCGGATGCGGGACACATATCGAGCTGACGGAGAGGAGGTATGAGATAAGGGGACCTCATGACCTCCTCCACGCTGGAGAGACCGAGCCTCAGGTGAGCGAATGGGTTTCTGCACGCATTCCTGTCGAGCCTCAGCCTCACAAGAGCGCCAGCCTCCTCCGGAGCGCCCGTTTCCCTCATATAAAACCTCGCCTGACGGGAGAAATAACCTATCGCACCCGTCGTCTGCCACCTGTTCCATATGGGGTCGGCGACCGTCTTGAGCCCCGCCCTCGTATCACCCTCGAGCTGTTTCTCAAAACCAACAACAAGGGCTATATCATATACACCGGAGGCGACAAACTCAAATGAAGCACAGGCAAGGGTCCCCCCCGTCGTCCCCCCTGTTGTTATCCTTACCCCGGGCTTTTTAAAGGCACCTATGTGGTCCGCAAGCCACATGTCCTGAAGATACCTTCCCTCGAAAAGCTCCATATTGCCCGTTATGACCACATCCACATCCTTTATGGTGATCCCAGCATCCTCAAGGGCGCTTTTCACAGCCTCACTGCAGAGCTCAGCTATATTGACATCGGGTCTCCTCGCCCTATGATGCGTTTGACCCACGCCTATTACAGCAACCCTTCTTCCCACTTTTACCCCCTTTCCAGTATGACAACAGCGTGATGCTGACCCGCGGGACCCGTCATCCCGTGGGCGAGAGCTATCCCCTTATCTATCCTGCAAGACCTTTCCCCCGCCTCGCCTGTAAGCTGAAGATAAGCCTCTATAACCCTGTTGGCACCCGCTACAAAAAGGGGAACGCCTGATAAAAGCCCCCCGGAAGGATTCACGGGAATCCTCCCATCCCTCACGGTCTCCCCTTCAAGTAGAAGCTTTTTAGCTTCACCCCTCCCGCATAACCCAAGACCCTCCATCCATAAAAGCTCCTGGTACGAATAATACTCGGAGAGCTCAAAAAGGTCTATCTCCTTTGAAGGGTCCTTTATCCCCGCCATCTCGTAAGCCCTCTTCGCCGCGAGGAAAAGGGACTCGGGGTATGAGAGTTCTCTATCGCCGAGATAATGGGAGTCATAGCAGGAGCCTATGCCCTTTATCCATACAGGTTTATCCGTCAGCTCACGAGCCCTCTCCTCACGGGCAAGAACAAGGGCGCAAGCCCCATCACAGGGTGGCTTTTTCTCCATCTCACTTATGGGATAGGAAAGGATGGGGGATGATAGAACATCGTCCACGGATACCTCCCCCTTCCTCGGAACATATGGATTACCTGTAGCATTTTTAAGATTTTTACACACAACCCTAGCAAAATCCTCCCTCCCGACCCCATATATATGCATATACCTTGTAGCCTGAAGGGCACATGCCTGCGTGAAGTCAAGACCCAAGGGCTGCTGATAAGGAACATCGAAGCTGAAATTCTCTATAACAGAGGGGTCA
>CAZTWH010000161.1:0-2804 GCA_964617575.1 uncultured Dehalococcoidia bacterium | reverse complement strand
GACCTGAAAATTATAACCCCTATCTATCCTCCTCCAGCTTATATCCCTTCCCACGATGAAAACCTCCGCCCCCTTCTCCCCGCTTATCTCGAGGAGGACATCGAGGACTTCCTTTTCCTGCGGAGCTATATAAACGGGACAGCCCTTTATTATCCCCCCCTTCTCCCTCGCTATGCTCATAAGACTATCCCCCAGAACCTCGGTGTGGTCCCTGCTTATATTTGTTATAACACATGCCTCGGGCTCGATTATATTCGTGGCGTCAAGCCTCCCGCCGAGACCCACCTCTATGACCCCCCATGATACTCCTTTATCCCTGAAATAAAGAAAAGCCATGGATGTCAAGAACTCGAAAGTCGTCACATCCCCTATTCTCTCCGCCACAGGCTTTATCCTCAGGACAAGCTCCCTGAAATCATCCTCCGGCACAGGCTCTCCGCTCACCCTTATCCTCTCCCTTATCGTGTGAAGGTGGGGGGATGTGTAAAGACCAACCCTCTCTCCAGCCCTCGTAAGACCCTGAGCTATAAGGGCGCATGTTGAACCCTTCCCCTTTGAACCCGCGACATGAATTGACCTGAAGCTTCTGTGGGGATCTCCGAATTCCTCCATTATCCTCCTTATCCTCTCGAGACCCGCCACATCCATATAAAGCCCGGGGGTTTTCTCAAGATCCGTCAGGCTTAAAACATAATTCACGGAGTCCCTGTAATTCATCCGAAATTTAATATATCATAGGTTTGGGGGGATATGAAAAGGGATTTTATATCCGCAAAGGACATCTCAAAAAGTGAGATATTCGAGATTTTCAGGCTTGCCGAGGAGATGAGGGGGAAGACCTCGGATTCCCTTCGAGGGAAGAAAATGGCTCTTATCTTCGAGAAGCCTTCCCTCAGGACGAGGGTTAGCTTCGAGGTCGCCATGATGGAGCTCGGCGGGAAATCAATATACCTTTCGAGGGATGAGGTGGGTCTCGGAAAAAGGGAGCCCGCGAGGGATATAGCGAAGGTCCTTTCGAGATATGTGGATGTTATAGTGGCGAGGGTTTTTGAGCACGATGTTCTGTACGAGCTCGCGGAGAACTCATCCGTCCCCGTTATAAACGCCCTCTCCGACCTCGAACATCCATGCCAAGCCCTCGCGGATTTCTTCACGATAAGGGAAGTAAAGCCCTTGGGCAATCTGAAAATAGCCTATATAGGGGACGGGAACAATGTGGCGGGAAGCCTCTACCTCATATCATCAACCCTCGGCGTAAAAATTAAATTCTCCTGCCCGGAGGGATACGAGCTCCCGGATAGGATACTCGATATGGGCGATAGGAAAATCCTCACCCTCGTAAGGGATCCTCGGGAGGCTGTAAAGGGGGCGGATGTTATATACACGGACGTGTGGACGAGCATGGGAATGGAACACGAGGCTGAGAGGAGGAGGAAGGATTTTGAGGGCTTTAAGGTTACGAAGGAGCTTCTCTCCATAGCGGGAGATGCCATTTTAATGCATCCCATGCCCGTTCACTGGGGAGAGGAGCTTGAGGAGGGGCTTTTGGAGCATCCGAGGTCTGTTCTTATAAAACAGGCTGAGAACAGGCTCCATATCCAGAAAGCCCTCCTACTTTTCCTTCTGGGGTGAAAATATGAAAAAACCCCTTATAGCCATAGTCGGAAGACCGAATGTCGGAAAATCAACCCTTTTCAACAGGCTCGTCGGCGAGAAGAAGGCTATAGTCCTCGATGAGCCGGGGACGACGAGGGACAGAGTTATATCCGAGGTCAGAATAGGAGATAAACCCGCCCTCCTCGTCGATACAGGAGGACTTGAGACGGAGCCCGATTCCGAATTAAGGCTGAAGGTTAAAAAGCAGGTAGAGATGGCTATAAACGAGGCGGATATAATTATATTCCTCGTGGATGCCGAGCAGGGTCTTGTCCCCCAGGATAAGGAGATAGCGAATATGTTGAGGAGGACCCGGAAGCCCATAATACCCGTCGCCAATAAATGCGATAATGAGAGAAGGGAAGCACAAGCTATGGAATTCTACGCCCTCGGTCTCGGGGATGTTCTCAAGATAAGCGCATATCACAATCTGGGGATAGACGCGCTCCTCGAGAAAGTAGAGGAGCTTCTCCCCGAAACCCCCGAAGCTGTGGAGGCTGAGGGGATAAAGATAGCGATAGTCGGAAGACCCAATGTGGGAAAATCCATGCTCATAAACGCCATTCTGGGCGAGGAGAGGGTTATAGTCGAGGACAAGCCCGGAACCACGAGGGACCCCGTGGATACCCATATAAATTACGATGGGGAGAAATTCATCCTCATAGATACGGCGGGAATAAGAAGGAAGGGGAGAATAAAGCCGGGCGTTGAGAGATACAGCATACTGAGGGCTTTAAGGTCGATAGAGAGGAGCGATATATCCCTTCTACTTATAGACGCATCCGAGGGCATAACATCCCAGGACGCCCATATAGCCGGATATATAGCGGAGGCGGGGAAGGGAATAATAATAGGCGTCAACAAATGGGACCTCGTCAGGGAGGGTGAGGACTGGTGGGAATGGGAGATAAGGAGAAGGCTATCATTTCTCGCATACGCCCCCGTTATCTTCCTCTCCGCAAAGGAGAGATGGGGCATAGAAAAAATATTCCCCGAAGCCATAAAGATATACAGGGAGAGGAATAAATTCATAGAAAACGGGAAACTAAAAAAATTCCTGAGCAAAATAATAACATCCCACTCCCCGCCGAAAAGCCTTAAGATATACTCGATAAGGCAGGTGGGCAAAAATCCCCCCTCATTCATAG
>CAZTWH010000160.1:0-2822 GCA_964617575.1 uncultured Dehalococcoidia bacterium | reverse complement strand
GAGGATAGTAGTTAAGGGGGAGAGGGGGGAGAGGGTATATGAGCTCAGAAAATTTGAGAGGACAAATCAGGGGACATGCTTAAATCACAGGATAAAGGTGAGGAAAGGAGATAAGGTTAAGAAGGGAGATATACTTGCCGACACCTATTCAACGGAGAACGGTCTTTTGGCTCTCGGTAAGAACCTCCTCGTAGCCTTCATGAGCTGGGAGGGGTACAACTATGAGGACGCCATAGTAATATCGGAGAGGCTTGTTAGGGATGAGGAGCTGACATCCATTCATATAGAGGAATATGAGGTTGAAGCCCGTCAGACGAAGCTCGGACCCGAGGAGATAACGAGGGATATACCGAATGTCGGGGAGGAGAGCCTCAAGAACCTCGATGAGAGCGGGATAGTTAGGATAGGGGCGTATGTATCATCAAACGACATCCTTGTTGGGAAGATAACGCCCAAGGGGGAGAGGGTTCAGACGGGTGAGGAGAGGCTTTTAAGGGCTATATTCGGGGAGAAGGCTAAAGATATAAGGGATACCTCCTTAAGGATGCCCTACGGGGAATCCGGGAGGGTTATAGATGTTCTCGAGTTCAGGAAGGAGGATGGGAATCTTTCCTCCGATGTTCATGCCCTTGTGAAGGTATATGTGGCGCAGAAGAGGCAGATAAAGGAGGGGGATAAGCTATCGGGCAGGCATGGGAACAAGGGGGTTATAGCTAAAATCCTCCCCGTAGAGGACATGCCATACCTCCCCGACGGGAGACCCGTCGATATAATTCTCAACCCCCTCGGGATACCATCGAGGATGAACATAGGTCAGCTCCTCGAGACCCATCTCGGCTGGGCTGCCTCCGTTTTAGGATTTGATGTCATATCCCCCATATTTGATGGAGCCAAGATAGATGAGCTTGAGGAGGAGCTATCGAGGGCATGGCTTTGCCTCCGGGCTGGAGCTATAAAGAATGAGGGCGGGGATATAAGGACGGATATGGATGTTGTGAAGGAATTCCTGAGAAGCGAAGGCTTCTCCCCTGATGAGGCTTTTAAAGATGCGAAGAGAACCGCCCTGAGGATATGGCTGAAGGATCATGGTGTCGAAGATGTGAGGGATGAGGAACTTGAGAAGGAGGTATGGAGGGTTTATAAGGAGAAGAGGGTATATCCTCCCACATTCGGAAAGCTGACCCTATATGACGGGAGGACGGGCGAGCCCTTCCAGCAGCCCGTTGTTGTAGGATACATGTACATAATGAAACTAATCCATCTTGTGGAGGATAAGATTCACGCCCGCTCGACGGGACCCTACTCCCTTATAACGCAGCAGCCCCTTGGGGGGAAGGCGCACTTCGGAGGTCAGAGGTTTGGTGAGATGGAGGTATGGGCGCTCGAGGCTTACGGAGCCGCCCATACGCTTCAGGAGATGCTTACCGTTAAATCCGATGATGTTGCCGGAAGGATAAAGACCTATGAGATGATAGTGAAGGGCGAGGATATACAGGAGGCGGGCATACCCGAGTCCTTCAAGGTCCTCATGAGCGAGCTTAAGAGCCTCTGTCTCGATGTGGAGCTCTTATCTGAGGAGAAACCCTACACCCTTAAGGGGGTAGAGATACCCCGTCCCCCTGAGGGTATAAGTCTTACGAGACCAGAGTACGAGGAGGTGGAAGAAGGTGAGTGAGCTTAAGGATTTCACGGCTGTAAAAATATCCTTAGCCTCCCCAGAGAAGATAAGGGAATGGTCCCACGGGGAGGTTACAAAGCCCGAGACCATAAACTACAGAACACAGAAACCGGAGAGGGATGGGCTTTTCTGCGAGAGGATATTCGGACCCGAGAAGGATTATGAATGCGCATGCGGTAAATACAAGAAGATGAGACACAAAGAGGTGGTGTGCGAGAAGTGCGGCGTCGAGGTTACGAGGTCGAAGGTGAGAAGGGAGAGGATGGGTCATATAGAGCTCGCAGCCCCCGTAGCCCACATATGGTTCGTGAAGGTCCCTCCATCGAGGATAGGTCTTCTCCTCGATCTCTCGATAAGGAATCTCGAGCAGGTATTATACTTCGCGAAATACATAATAACGAGGGTAGATGAGGATAAGAAGAGGGAGAAGAAGAAGGAACTTGAGGATGAGAGGGCGCTCCTCGAGGAGGAGCTGAAGGAGCTCGGTGAGGGGGAGGAGGGGGAGAGGGCGAGGATAGAGGAGAAGATAGAGGAGATAAGGTCCCTCGAGGATGAGCTCGAGGATATAAGGGAGAAGAAACTTTTATCGATAAATGAATACAAGGAGCTCAAGGAGAGGTGGGGGGATATTTTCGAGGCTGATATGGGTGCGGAGGCTATACTCGATATATTAAAGAGGCTTGACCTTAACAAGATGAGGGCTGAACTTCTCGAGGAGATAGCATCTGGCTCGGAGCAGAGGAAGAAGAAAGCTATGAAGGCTCTCAGGGTTGTCGAGGCTTTCAGGAGGAGCGGCAACAAGCCCGAATGGATGATTTTGAGGGTTCTCCCCGTTCTTCCCCCTGATCTTAGACCCATGGTTCAGCTCGAGGGTGGAAGATTCGCATCGAGCGACCTTAATGACCTTTACAGGAGGGTTATAAACAGGAACAATCGCTTAAAGAAACTCCTCGAGATGGAAGCCCCCGACATAATAATAAAGAATGAGAAGAGGATGCTTCAGGAAGCCGTTGACGCCCTTATAGACAACGGGAGGAAGGCGAGACCCCTTATGAACTCGCAGGGCAACAGACTCAAGAGCCTTTCTGACCTTTTAAGGGGCAAGCAGGGGAGGTTCAGGCAGAATCTTCTTGGAAAGAGGGTT
>CAZTWH010000159.1:0-2827 GCA_964617575.1 uncultured Dehalococcoidia bacterium | reverse complement strand
TTTCCAGCAAGCCTTGCCCCATCCACCGATGAACAGGATATGCATCCACCAACGATCGCCGCATAATCCATTCTGCCGGCGACAAGGGGATGAACATGCCTCGCCCCGAAACTTATAACAGGTATCTCCCCGGCAGCCTCAACACATTCACGGGCAGCAGTAGCCCACCCGCTCATATGGGAGAGAATGCCACATATAGCCGTCTCATAAATCCCGTATTTTATATAAGGAGCTTTTATCCTCAAAACAACCTCTTTCTCCTCAAAACTCTCCCCCTCCGAAAGACACCAGACCTCACCTTCGGGTATGACCTTCCTTAAAAGGGATAGAACCTCATCCATACCGCATAGAATCCCTTTCCTTGAGGGGAAGAACTCCATGGTGGCTACCTTATCTATCCCCTCCTTCTCCAGTATCTCCCTCGTCCTCAGAAAGTAGATATCAGAGGTATCGCCCGAGAGGATTGATGGATGAATATCCCACTCCCTCATAATACCTTCGCACCAAGAACCCTATCCATATGCCTCAGGGCAAAATTATGCCCCTCCTCATCAAAGCTCGCAACAGAATCCCTGTAAACCAGAACATCATAATCCCTGTTCCTCGCATCAGCAACCGTGAAGAGAACGCATATGTCCGTGCAAACGCCGCAAACTATAAGCTCCGAAAAACCCCCCTCCTTGAGCCTCTCATCAAGGTCTGTCCCGAAAAATCCGCTGAACCTCCTCTTCTTAACAACCTCCCCCTCTATCCCCTTAAGCTCATCTATTATCTCCGCCCCCCATGTCCCCTCAACACAGTGCCTGGGGAAGAGCCTGAACTCAGGGTCATCCTCCTTATGGGAATCGCAGATAAAAAAGACCCTCCCCTCCTTCGAAAGCTCCCTCACTCTCGGGACTATCTCGAAAGCCCTTCTCCCACAGAAAAGGGCACCGTTCTCATATATAAAATCTTTGAGCATATCAACTATAAGAACAGCCCTCATAACAAAAAGGCGGCGGGGGGATTCGAACCCCCGGATAGAGGTTTTGCAGACCTCCGCCTTAACCGCTTGGCTACGCCGCCAAATGCCGAGGGGGAGACTCGAACTCCCACGGGAATACTCCCACCGCCCCCTCAAAGCGGCGCGTCTACCAGTTCCGCCACCTCGGCAAACAGGGGTGGCAGGATTCGAACCCGCGACCGCCGGTTTTGGAGACCGGTGCTCTCCCTGGCTGAGCTACACCCCTCCATCCTTAATTATATCAAAAAATCAGGATTTTATTCTTCCTCACCGACAAATTCATGCTCCCTTATAAGTTCGGGATTCTTTATAAGCTCCTCAACCCTTCTTCTAAGCTCATCAAATATCTCCTCGAATTCCTCAAGAACTATCCTCTTCCTGCCTATGGGGCTTGCAAAGCTCACTATTTCTTTGTGGAGGAAGGGATGGGATATACCTATCTCCTCAACCCTCCTAACAGCCTCCCTGATAAGCTCGTCAAGGTCAACCACTATCGAAGCTCTCCTCTCCCTCGTCTTTATGGCGCTCGATAGGGGCTCGTCTATGAATCTATCAACCCTCCTCATTATGCTCTCATATGCGGAGCCGTAGAGCCTCTCCTTCATCTCATATGCTAACCCCAGTGTTACATAATAGGGGAATTCTATGGCGGGGGCTATATCCCTCTCATTTATGCCGGAGTCCTTCTCAAGATACATCCTGTAAACATTGAGCGCCACATACGCCTTCTCCCTGAGGACCATCTGCTTCTCTATATTCAGCTCCATGAGTTCGAGGGCGAATTTATCGGGTATAAGGACGCAGGGTATCTCCTTTATCCCGAGCTCCCTCGCCGCAAGAAGCCTGTGCTGTCCGTCTATAACGGTATAGCCGTCCTCCCCCTTTATAACTATAAGGGGAACAACAAAACCTATCTTCCTTATGGAATCTGAAAGCCTCCTCACATGGGGGGGAGAGGGTTTCCTCTGTATCTCTATAACCTTAAGCTCCTCCTCATCTATGAGGAGAAACTCCATATCATAGCCGATATAGGGCTCCTTTATCTTGAACAGGGATTTAGCCAATACCTCACCTCCTTTATAAAGTCAGGGATGAGAGGTGCTTTATCCTCTTAAGGGTATTGGGGTGGGTTGAGAGGAGTTCCATAAGGCGCTCCGCAAGGCTTAACCTCACCCTCTTCCTCCTGAGTTCCAAAAGCTCATCCATATCTATTGTCCCGCTCCTGTCCCTGTCAACCTCTATAAGCTCTTTAACCTCATCAAAAGCCTTTGAGGGGTCGTTCAGGAAGAAAGCCTTCGCACCCTCAACTCTCCTGAGCTCCTCCTTATTCGTCCTGAGACTTCCGAGGACGAGCTTATAAAGGGCTGAAGCGAGATGATGGGGAGGATTTCCGAGCTTCACGCTCCCCCTATCAGCATAATACTCCCTTATCCTCGAGCCATAGAGGACAAGGAGGTTGGTTACGAAGTACAGGATGAACATCATAAAACCCAGGAGGGCGAGATAACCGGCGCCCTCCCTTCTCCCCCCGAAAGCCCCTCCCCACATGAGACCCCACGCGAGCCAGTAAAGAATAAGGGGCACAGCGGAAAGAAGGGTCATTATAAGCATGTCCCTGTTCTTTATATGAGATATCTCATGCCCGAGGACAGCTTTGAGCTCATCATAGGAGAGGAGTCTCAAAATCCCCCTCGTAACACACACTCTCCCATCGCTCACCGTCCTTCCGAAGGCAAAAGCATTCGGAAGGGAGAGCTCGGATATACCAACCTTGGGCTTCGGTATCCCAGCTTCCCTAGAAAGCTCCTCAACCATCCTGTGAAG
>CAZTWH010000158.1:0-2832 GCA_964617575.1 uncultured Dehalococcoidia bacterium | reverse complement strand
CCGCAATGTATTGGAGCTTATCCTAAGCGAGCATCCGTACAATTGTCTTACCTGTCCCAAGAACCTCGACTGTGAGCTTCAGCGAGTTGCCCGATACATCGGCATAGATAAGGTTTCCCTCCCCCCTATCTATAAAAATCTACCCGTGATTCGTGATAATCCCTTCTTCGATCGGGATTATAATCTCTGCATCCTCTGCGGGCGCTGTGTCAGGATGTGCGAGGAGGTTAGGGGGGTGGGGGCGATCTCGTTCGTTTTTCGTGGGATTCGGGCGGTAGTCGGAACGGCTTTTGATCAGCCTCTCCAGGATGTGGGCTGTGAATTCTGCGGGGCTTGTGTGGATGCATGCCCCACCGGAGCCCTTGTCCAGCGCTCCTGGCGGGGAGTCGGGCTTCCGGACAGGGAGGTTCTCACGGTTTGTCCTTATTGCGGGGCGGGTTGCCAGCTCAGGCTTGTGGTCAAAGACGAGAGGGTAATCGGCGCAAAGCCGGCGAGGGAAGGTGTAAACAAAGGTCAGCTCTGTGTCAAAGGTAAGTTCGGCTTGGACTTCATTCACAGTCCGGAGCGACTCACCGCTCCTCTCATAAGGAAGAATGGGGAGCTTGTCCCCGTCTCTTGGGAGGAGGCGCTGGATTTCATCGCGACAAGGCTTCCTCTATACCGGGGGGATGGATTTGCCTTCCTCGCCTCCGCAAAGTGCACCAATGAGGAGAATTATCTTTTCCAGAAGTTCGCCCGGGCGGTTATGGGAACCAATAACATAGACCACTGTGCCCGCCTCTGCCATGCCCCTACCGTTGTCGGGCTTGTCATGGCTTTCGGGAGCGGGGCTATGACGAACTCCATAGACGAGATAAAGGACGCCTCAACGATATTTGTCATAGGCTCCAACACGACGGAAGCCCATCCCGTAATAGGGCTCAGGATAAAGGAGGCTGTGAGGAAGGGAGCAAAGCTCATAGTCGCAAATCCGAGGAAAATAGACCTTGTGAGGTTCTCCCATATATGGCTCCGGCAGAGGCCGGGGACGGATGTCCCCCTTCTCCTCGCAATGGCTAAAACGATAATAGAGGAGGGGCTTCTCGATGAGGATTTCATAAAGGAGAGATGTGAGGGATTTGAGGAGTTTAAAGAATCTTTGAAGAGCTTTGATATGGATGAGGCTTCGAGGATAACGGGTGTTCCGATCGAGGATATAAGGGAGGCTGCGAGGATATATGCGAAAAACAAGCCCTCAACGATCATCTACTCCATGGGCATAACCCAGCATTCCCATGGGACGGATAATGTTCTCGCCATAGCAAACCTTGCGCTTCTAACGGGCAATGTAGGCAAGCCATCGACGGGTGTTAATCCCTTAAGAGGTCAGAATAATGTTCAGGGAGCCTGCGATATGGGGGCTCTTCCGAATGTTTTCCCGGGCTATCAGAGGGTCGATGTTGAGGATGTTAGAAGTAAGTTCGAGAAGGCGTGGGGCAAAAGGCTTCCAGAAAAGCCGGGTCTCACCGTCGTTGAGATGATAAACGGGATACTCGAGGGCAAAATAAAGGCTATGTACATAGTGGGTGAGAACCCGATGCTCTCGGACCCCGATATAAATCATGTGAGGGAAGCCCTATCAAAGCTCGAATTCCTAGTCGTCCAGGATATTTTCCTATCGGAGACGGCAAGGCTTGCCCATGTTGTCCTCCCCGCGGCTTCTTTCGCGGAGAAGAATGGGACATTCACAAACACGGAAAGAAGAGTTCAGCTTGTAAGGAAGGCTGTGGAGCCTCCGGGGGAGGCTAAAGCTGACTGGGAGATAATATGCGAGCTAGCGAAAAGGATGGGTGAGGATGGTTTTGATTATAAGAACACGGCGGAGATAATGGAGGAGATAAGAAGCCTCACACCTATATACGGAGGCATAACCCACACAAGGCTTGAGAACGGTGGTATAATGTGGCCCTGCCCATCCCTCGACCATCCCGGAACCCTTTATCTCCATAAGGATGGATTCACGAGGGGGAAGGGCAAGTTCCACGCCTTGAGCTATAAGCCGCCCGCGGAGCTTCCCGATGATGAATATCCCTTCATCCTCACGACGGGAAGGAGCCTCTACCACTTCCATACCGGAACGATGACGAGGAAGGTCGAGGGTCTGAATGTAATAAAAGGGGAGGGGGAGGTTGAGATAAACCCCGAGGATGGGGAGAGGCTCGGAATAAAGGACGGGGATATGGTGTGGGTGGTTTCAAGAAGGGGTAAGGTGAGGGCTCGGGCGAGAATAACGGAGAGGTCGGCGAAAGGCGTCGTGTTTATGAACTTCCACTTCTATGAGTCATGCGCCAACTTCCTCACAAACCCCGCCCTCGACCCGGTGGCTAAAATACCCGAATATAAGGTCTGCGCCGTCTCCATAAGAAAGGAAGGGTGATGTACAAAATAGAAAGGAAGGAAAAAGTAGGAGAGGGCGTCTACCACATAAAGGTGAGGGCGCCCTTGATCGCGAAAAAGGCAAAACCCGGTCAGTTCCTCATAATAAGGGTCGACGAAAGGGGAGAAAGAATACCCCTCACAATAGCGGATATAGATGGGGAGCTAATTGACATAATATTTGCCGAAGTTGGGACGACCACGAGGAAGCTTGCTCTTCTTGAGGAGGGGGAGTTTATACTTGATGTTGTTGGACCTTTGGGGAATCCTTCGGAGATAGAGAGGTTTGGTGTTGTTGTGGGTGTTGGGGGTGGTGTAGGGATAGCTGCCCTCTACCCGATAGCGAAGGCTCTTAAGGGAGCGGGGAACAGGCTCATATCGATAATAGGGGCGAGGACGAAGGGGCTTTTATTCTGG
>CAZTWH010000157.1:0-2837 GCA_964617575.1 uncultured Dehalococcoidia bacterium | reverse complement strand
TTTTTAAAAAATTCTCCAGAAATTATCAAGGCTGGGGATAAAAGATATAAAGGACCTTCTTTATTTCTTCCCGAGGAGGCATATAGATTACACGAGGATAAGGAAGATAGGAGAGATAGAGGTGGGCGTGGAGCAGACCATAATAGGATTCGTGTGGGAGGCGAGGGAGAGGCAGGTTGGGAAGGGGATGAAGATCGCCGAGGCTATAATAGGGGATGAGACGGGAAATATAAAGGCTGTCTGGTTCAATCAGCCATATCTCGCAAAAATCCTCAAGACGAACTCAAAGGTCGTCCTCAGCGGGAAAGTCGATGTGTTCCGCGGAAGGAAGGTTATGGAATCCCCCGAATACGAGCTCCTCGAAGGTGAGGAGCTCCTTCACACGGGGAGACTTGTCCCCGTATATCCGTTAACGGAAGGAATCACCCAGAGGATGATGAGGAGGTTTGTAAAGGAAGCCCTCGATATAGGGATTTACACCGTCGAGGAATTCCTCCCCGGAAGGGTTATAGAGGAGGAGAATCTCCTGCCGTTAAGGGAAGCTATAAGGCAAGCCCATTTCCCCGATAGCATGGAGATGAAGGAGAGGGCGAGGAGGAGGCTCGCCTTCGATGAGCTTTTTATAATACAGCTCGGCGTCCTCTCTAAGAAAGAGGAGTGGAAGAGGGGGGAGGGGATATCCTTCAAGGAAGACCCATCCTCCCTTGACAGACTCATAGGCTCCCTCCCCTTCGAGCTCACAGGAGCCCAGAGGAGGGTTCTGGGCGAGATAATAGGAGATATGAGGAAAAATGAGCCCATGTCGAGGCTCCTTCAGGGCGAGGTGGGGAGCGGAAAAACGATAGTGGCTCTCCTCGCGATGGTCTATACCTGGATGAACGGCTACCAGTCAGCCCTCATGGCTCCCACCGAGATTTTGGCTGAGCAGCACTTCGATACCTTCTCAAACATCCTGAAATGCGAGAGCCTCGGCGGATATATAATGACCTCAAAAATCTTCGATAAGCCCATAAATATAGGTCTCCTTATAGGCGGGATGGGTGAGAGGCAAAAGAGAATGGTTCAGAACCTTATAAGAGAGGGAGTTATAGATATCATCATAGGGACCCATACGCTTATTCAGAGGAATGTGGAGTTCAAAAATCTCGGCTTTGTGGTTGTTGATGAACAGCACAGGTTCGGCGTTCTCCAGAGGCATGCTTTGAGGGAGAAGGGGAGATGCCCTCATGTCCTCGTTATGAGCGCTACACCAATACCGAGAAGCCTTGCCCTCACAATATACGGAGACCTCGACCTTTCGATAATAGACGAACTCCCTCCCGGGAGGAAGGAGGTGAAGACGAAATGGCTCCCCCCATCCCAGAGGGGGAACGCATATGCGTTTATAAAAAAGAAAGTCCTCGAGGGGAGGCAGGCTTTCATAATATGTCCCCTTATAGAGGAATCGGAAGCCCTTCAGGTCAAAGCCGCTGTCGAGGAATATGAGACCCTCTCCAGGGAGGTCTTCCCCGACCTGAGGCTCGGGCTCCTTCACGGGAGGATGTCCACGAAGGAGAAGGAAAAGGTTATGAGGGATTTCAAGGAGCATAAAATAGACATCCTCGTATCAACACCCGTTGTTGAAGTGGGCATAGATGTCCCGAACGCGACAGTTATGCTCATAGAGGGTGCGGAGAGATTCGGGCTCTCCCAGCTTCACCAGCTAAGGGGAAGGATAAGGAGAAGCCCCTACGAATCCTACTGCCTCCTCCTCTCGGACACGCCTTCAAAGGAAGCTGTTGAAAGACTAGCCCTTATAGAGAAGGTTCACGATGGCTTCAGGCTCTCCGAGGAGGACCTCAGAATGAGGGGACCCGGTGAATTCTTCGGGACGAGGCAGAGCGGTCTCCCCGACCTTAAAATGGCAAAGCTCGGGGATATAGAACTCCTCGAAAGGGCGAGGGTTCAGGCTCAGAAAATCCTCAAAGAAGGGCTCGAGAAATACAAAAAGCTTAAGGAGGAGATGGAGAGGATATGGAAGGTGGAGGAGATAAGCTGAGGGTAGGGGTTCTGGGCTTTGGAACTGTGGGCTCGGGAGTTATAGAGATGCTCCTCAAGGAGGATTTTGAGCTAAAGAAAGTTCTCGTAAGGGATGTTGAGAAGGAGAGAGATGTCGCTGTGGAAAGGGAGATCCTGACACAAAACGCAAATGAGATAATAAATAGCCCTGATATAGATGTTGTTATAGAGGCTATGGGAGGGCTGGAGCCGGCATTCACCTACTTAAAAGAAGCCCTTATAAACGGAAAACATATAATAACGGCGAACAAGGTTGTTATATGTGAAAGGGGGAGGGAGCTGTTTGACATAGCTCGCAAGAATGGTAAATTCATAGGTATAAGGGGGACATTTGTGGGCTGTCATTCCCTCATCCATGACCTGTCATCAAGGCTTAAGGAGGGGAGGATAAGGAAATTGTCAGCCATCCTGAACGGAACAACGAATTTCATCCTTACCAAAATGGAGGAGGGGATGGATTTTAACGAAGCTCTCCGGATAGCACAGGATATGGGATATGCGGAGAGGGACCCATCCCAGGATGTAAACGGAACTGATACATTTTATAAGCTCTCCATCCTTCTCGGCATAACAGCGAACACATATAATTTCCCCACGAAATTCCCGAGGACGGGTATAGAGGATGTGAGGGTTGAGGATATAAGATATGGGGGGGAGCTCGGATACAGGATGAAGCTTCTGGGCAAAATAGAGCTTAAGGACGGGGAAATCTATGCGGAGGTGACGCCAGCCTTTGTCAGGAGGGATTCCATCCTCGGAAGCGTTTTCGGGGAATATAA
>CAZTWH010000156.1:0-2854 GCA_964617575.1 uncultured Dehalococcoidia bacterium | reverse complement strand
CTACGAGTTTGCGGAAAGGGGAAAGAAGGTTATAATCCAGACCTTCTCACCCGAGCACTACGCCATAAAATATGCATCCGCTCGGGATTATATCTCGTTTATAAAGGAGGAGATGAAGTGGAGGAGGCTTCTTAAGTACCCTCCGTTCTCAAGGCTCGTGAGGCTTGTATTCAGCCACAGGGATGAGAACACGGCGAGGAGAAAGGCTCTGGAGCTCGGGGAGAGGCTGAAGGAATTAGAGCTGGATATAATAGGACCATCACCCTGCTACATGTATAAGGTGAGGGGAAAGTACAGATGGCATATAATTTTGAGGGGGGAAAATCCAGCCTGTTTCCTCAGGAATTTCCATATACCGAGGGGCTGGATCATAGATGTTGACCCCATATCTCTTGTTTAGGGGGGAAGATGAGGGCTATGGTTCTTGAGAAACAGGGAAGGGTTGAGGATAAACCCTTAAGGCTTGTGGAGTGGAGGGAGCCTGAGCCTGAGGAAGGTTATGTGATTCTGAAGGTCAAGGCTTGTGGCGTTTGCAGGACGGATCTTCATATAGTTGAGGGGGAGCTTCCTGCGAAAAAACTTCCCCTCATCCCCGGGCATCAGGTTGTCGGGGAGGCTGAGGGGAGGAAATTCGGCGTCATATGGCTTTACAAATCATGTTCGGAGTGCGAGTATTGCAGAAGGGGTCTTGAGAATCTTTGTGAGAGGGCTGATTTCACGGGCTACACGGTTGATGGGGGGTATGCGGAGTATATAAAAGCTCCCCGGGACTTCATCCACCCCATACCTTCGGAATACCCCGACCTCGATGCTGCCCCCCTTCTGTGCGCGGGAGTTATAGGCTACAGGGCTTTCAAATTATCCGGGGAGGGCAAAAAGCTCGGGATATACGGATTCGGGGCGGCAGCCCATATAATAACACAGGTCGCCGTCCACAAGGGGTGCGATGTTTTCGTGTTCACAAGGGGGGAGGCTCACAGAAGGCTCGCATTAAAGCTCGGGGCTGTATGGGCTGGAAGCGCCTATGAGATACCTGAAAAACTGGACAGGGCTATAATTTTCGCACCGGCAGGGGAGCTCGTCCCCCTCGCGTTAAAAGCCCTGAAGAGAGGGGGGACCTTAGCCCTCGGAGGCATATACATGTCTCCCATACCGGAGATGGAATACTCCCTTTTATATGAGGAGAGGAAGATAGTGAGCGTAGCGAACACAACGAGGGAGGATGCGAGGGAGCTTTTAGAATTAGCCCCGAAAATACCGATAAGGACCCATATAGAGGTATTCCCGCTCGAGGAGGCTAATGAAGCCCTTATAAATTTGAAGGAGGGAAGGATAGAAGGGGCGTGCGTCCTTGCAATATAATTAGGTTGGGATGGTTCTGGAGATAAGGAAATTCGGAGACCCGATATTGAGGGAGAGGGCGAGGAGGGTGAGGGAAGTTGATGAATATATAAGAGGACTTATAGAGGATATGAAGGAAACCCTCTCCGAGGCGGGCGGGGTTGGTCTTGCCGCCCCCCAAGTAGGCGTCCCTCTCCGGGTTATAATAGTGGCGCTTCCTGAGGAGGAGCCCTTCGCCCTCATAAATCCGGAGGTTCTGAGAAGAAGCGGGGAGAGGGTTGTGAAGGAGGGTTGCCTCAGCTTCCCCGGGTACTGGGGCGAGGTTAAAAGGTCGATAGAGGTAAGGGTTAAGGGAAGGGATGAGAAGGGCAGGGAGGTAAGGATAAAAGCAAGGGAGCTTTTGGCTCAGGTTCTTGAGCACGAGATAGACCACCTCGACGGGATATTATTCATAGATAGGCTTGAAAGCCCCGATAAGCTATACAGGGAGGAAGGTTGAGAATAAAGGATAAGCTAAAAGAGCTCTCCTCCATCCTGCCCGAGGATTCCTACCTTGTGGGAGGCGCTCTCAGAGATAGTTTTCTCGGAAGGGATAGGGGCGACGCCGATATAGCCGTAAAGGGGAATGCTCTTGAGCTTGCCTTCCTCTCGGCGAGGAAAATAGGGGGGAAGGCTTTCGTCCTCGACGAGGAGAGGAAAATCGCAAGGCTTCTCCTCGATTCGGGCGATTATATAGATTTCGTATCCTTCCAAGGCGATATAGAGGATGACCTTAAAAGAAGGGATTTCACCATAAATTCAATGGCTAAAAGGCTGAAGGATATAGATGAGCCCGGAATAATAGACCCCCTCGGGGGGAGGAAAGACCTTGAAGAGGGGATAATAAGGGCTGTAGGGGAAAGTGTCTTCAGGGACGACCCTCTGAGGCTTCTAAGGGCTATAAGGCTGAAAGGTGAGCTCGGCTTCGAGATAGAGGGGCTGACCCTCCAGCTTATGAGGAGGGACTCAAGCCTCATAAAAAATGTTGCGGGGGAGAGGATAAGGGAGGAGCTCTTCAAAATATTCACCCTCGAAAAATCCTTCCCCCTCCTTAAATTAATGGACGAAACCTCCATCCTCCTCTCCATATTCCCCGAGCTCGGCGAGGGCAAGGGGGTCTCCCAGCCGCCCGAACACTTCTGGGATGTATATGAGCATTCACTTAGAACGGTCGAGTATGTGGAGCTTATTCTCTCTAGGGATGTAAAGGAGGAGTTCCAGAAGTATATCTACAAATTCGATGGCTTCTATGAATATTTCGATGAGGAAAGGGTTTTTCTTCTAAAACTTGCATCCCTTCTCCATGATGTCGGGAAACCGAGGACCAGGAGCATAAACGGAAAAATAAGATTCATAGGTCATCAGAAGATAGGCTCTGAGATGGCGGAGGAGATGCTGAAAAGGATAAGGATGAGCAGAAAAGAGATAAGGGCTGTAAGGACCATGATAGAGAATCACTTAAGACCCGCCCAGC
>CAZTWH010000155.1:0-2868 GCA_964617575.1 uncultured Dehalococcoidia bacterium | reverse complement strand
AGCATATGAAGATCGGAGCCTCCTGCGACTGGACGAGGGAGAGGTTCACCCTCGATGAAGGACCCTCAAGGGCTGTCAGAACAACCTTCGTAAACCTCTATAAAAAAGGTCTTATATACAGGGGAAAGAGGATTATAAACTGGTGTCCGAGGTGTATGACAGCTCTATCAGACCTCGAGGTCGAGCATAAGGAGGTTGAGGGGGCTCTCTATTACATAAAATACAGGCTGAAGGATGAAGATGGCTTCATAACGGTCGCCACAACAAGACCCGAGACCCTCCTCGGGGATACGGCTGTCGCTGTGAATCCTGAAGATGCAAGATACAAAAAATATGTTGGCAAAGATGTCATCCTTCCGTGCCTCGGAAGGATAATACCCGTGATAGAGGATGAAGCTGTCGACCCATCCTTCGGGACGGGGGCTTTGAAAATAACGCCAGCCCACGACCCCATAGATTTTGAGGTGGGTGAGAGGCACAATCTCCCCAAAATAAACATATTAAACGGGGACGGGACGCTTAACGAGGAGGCGGGAAAATATAAGGGACTTGAGAGGTTTTCCGCGAGGAAGGTCATTGTTGAGGACCTGAAAAAGGATGGTCTTCTCGAAAAAATAGAGCCATACACCCACTCCGTAGGGCACTGCCACAGATGCGGAACGATGATAGAGCCCATGATATCGGAGCAATGGTTTGTGAACATAAAGCCATTAGCCGAGAGGGCTAAGAAGGTTGTTCTTTCCGGCGAGATAAAGATAATCCCCGAGAGATTCAGGAAAGTATATCTTAACTGGCTTGAGGATATAAGGGACTGGTGCATATCGAGGCAATTATGGTGGGGGCACAGGATACCCGTATGGTACTGTGATGATTGCGGAGCCCTTACAGTTGAGGTTGAGGACCCTGATAGATGCTCAAAATGCGGCTCAAAGAACATCCATCAGGACGAGGATGTCCTCGACACCTGGTTCAGCTCAGCCCTCTGGACCCATTCAACCCTCGGGTGGCCCGATGATACGGAGGACTTAAGATACTTCTATCCCACGAGCGTGATGGAGACGGGCTATGACATCCTCTTCTTCTGGGTAGCGAGGATGATAATGATGGGGCTTGAGAACACGGGAAAAATACCCTTCCACACAGTCCTCCTCCACGGTCTTATAAGGGATGAAAAGGGCGAAAAAATGAGCAAAACGAGGGGGAATGTAATAGATCCCCTTGAGCTAACGGAAAAATACGGAACGGACGCTTTAAGATTCTCCCTCATAAAAGGGACATCCCCCGGGAATGACATAAGGGTCAGCTATGAGAAGGTGGAAGGTGGGAGGAACTTTGCGAACAAACTCTGGAACGCATCGAGATTCATCCTCCTTAATTTGGATGAAAAACAACCCCTCCCCGAAATACCTCCTGAAAAAATAGAGGACCGCTGGATTCTTACAAGGCTCAACAAACTCATAATGAGGGTGAGAGAACTTCTATCCCAGTACATGCTCGGGGAAGCCCTAAATGAGATATATGAATTCACATGGGGAGAGTTCTGCGACTGGTATATAGAGATATCGAAGCTCAGGCTTACGGAACACCCCTCCCCGAAGCCCGTTCTTCTCTTCGTTCTTGAAAACATCCTGAGGCTTCTTCATCCCTTCATGCCCTTCATAACCGAGGAGATTTACGGCATGCTCAAGCCCTACCTCCCCAGCCCCTCCGAAGCCATCATAATAGCCCCATACCCAAAGCCCTTCCCGGAGGAGAATCCCTTCACGGATGAGAAGGCTGAGGAGGACATGAAAGGAATAATAGAGCTCATAAGGACGATAAGGGCGGGAAGAAAGGAGCTCGGAATAAAGCCCAATCTCTTCATAGATGTTGAGGTCATAACAAGGGATGGAGGGGAGATAAAGGAGGAGGAAAAAGTCATAAAATCCCTCGCAAGGGTGAGGGATCTAAAAATCCTGAGGGAGGGCGAGAGGGAGAAAAGAAAGGTCCTTATAGCCGGAAACATGGAAGTCCTCATACCATTTGAAGGTCTTATAGACAGGGATGAGGAGAGGAGAAAGCTTGAAAAGGAGCTATCCGAGATCAAAGAGATATATGAAAGGACGAAAAAAAGACTCGAGAACCTCGACTTTCTTGAAAAAGCCCCCGTTGAGGTTATAAAAAAGGAGACCCAGAAGCTTGAAAAACTTGAGGAGAAAATATCCCTTCTCGAAAAAAGGCTAAAGAAGCTTGAGACCTAAAAGCCCTCCCCTTTAGCCCACGCTTTGAGCTGTTCACGCCTATATATACCTTTCTGAGCTTTCCTGTGATGATTTGGACAGAGAACTATAAGGTTGGAAGGATTGTGATTGGAAGGATCCCCATCTATATGGTGATGCTCAAGATTCTCTCTCACACCACACCCGGGGTATTGACATCTATATCCAGCCCTTCTCATGATCTCTTCTTTAATATGCTTTGGAATTTTTGTTCTTATTTTCCTTTCTCCCCCGCTCGATATCAGTTCTATAGTGAATTTGAAAAGCCTTTTCGCCGCATCTCCAACTTTTCTTCTAAACGATGCCGATTTCACGATCCCGAAGATAAAAAGAGCCCCAAAAACTCCGAGAAGAGACCAAGCTATAATACCATATTTCTCAAAAACCTGAGCCAAAAGAGCATAAATGAGGAAAACAAAAAAGAGGAAAATGACGAGAGCTATCCTCTTATCTTCCCTCCTCATTATCTCCCTTATTCTGTAGACACCTTAGGTGAAGTATACTTTAAAACGCATAAAAAATCAAGGGGGCGCCCTTTAGGGCGCCCCCCTTTTAATCAGTACTCAGGGGGCATGGGAGGGGTCTTCTCCTTCTCAGGTATATCCGTGAC
>CAZTWH010000154.1:0-2876 GCA_964617575.1 uncultured Dehalococcoidia bacterium | reverse complement strand
ATTTCGCTACCATCCTTCATCTTAAGGGGTGATTGGGTGAGGAGCCTTCTCGCCTCATCTCCCCATGGAGGTTCTACCTTTATAACCTCCGCCCCCTGATCCGCGAGATACATACCTGCTCCGGGCACAGCCCAGACCTGGGATATATCGATGACCCTTATCCCGCTAAGAACTCCCATCTTGCCCTCCTAGAAGAGATCCCACCACTCCCCTCTATCAAGGAGCTTTCTCGCATCCTCCTCAAGGATTATCCTCCCCATCTTCATAACATAAGCCCTATTCGCTATTCTCAGGGCTTGTTTCACATTCTGCTCGACAAGGAGTATGGATACCCCGAGCTCATCAGCTATGTTCTTCACGGTATCCATTATCTGCTGGACGAGGAAGGGGGCAAGCCCTAGGGAGGGCTCGTCAAGGAGCATAAGTCTTGGATTCATGAGGAGCATCATCCCTATGGATAGCATCCTCCTCTCCCCTCCGCTTAAAGTTCCGGCTATCTGCTTCTCCCTTTCCTTGAGGATGGGAAAGAGTCTGTATATCATTTCAAATCTCTCCTCATGGGATCCCCCCTCGAGGGAATAGGTGGCGAGCTCGAGATTCTCCCTCACATTTAGATCAGGGAAGACGAACCTTTCCTGGGGGCAGAAGGTTATCCCCATCTTCACACTTTGGGAGGGAGTGTGGTGGGTTATATCCTTTCCGTCAAAGAATACCTTCCCGCTCATGGGCTTTAAGACCCCGAAGATCGTCTTGAGGGTTGTCGTCTTACCGGCACCGTTATGACCGAAGAGGGCGACTATCTCCCCCTCCCCTATCCCGAGGGAAACCCCGAAGACGACTTTCTTCCTTCCGTATCCTGCTTCAAGATCCTTGACCTCGAGAAGCATTCCTCACGCTCCAAAATATATCTCCGCAAGATGGGGGTCCCTCAGAAGTTTTTCAGGCTCCCCCTCTGCTATTATCTCACCGTGATCCATAAAGTAAACCCAGTCCGCAAGCCCTCTCACAACATCAAGGTTGTGCTCTATTATACATATGGCTTTCCCCATCCGTGCTACCTCCTCCACCCTCTTAAGTATCTCCCCAACCCATGCGGGGTCAACCCCGGAGGTCGGCTCGTCGAGGAGAAAAACCTCCCCCTCCGTGGCGAGGATTCTTGCGATGGCTAGTAGCTTCTGCTCCGCGAATGAGAGATTTCTGGCTATTTCAAAGGGTTTGTCCTGAAGTCCAACGAAGGTGAGGTACCTCATAGCCTTCCTCATATTTCTCTCCTCTTCCCTCCTTACTCTCCAGGGAAAGAGGAATATATCAAGGATCCTCTCCCCCCTCTGCCTCGGGAAGGCTACCATGACATTCTCAAGGACCGTCATCCCGCCAAATATCCGGACATCCTGAAAAGACCTGCTTATCCCGAGCTGGCATGTCCTGTAAGGTGGATATCCCGTTATATCTTTCCCTTCATAGAATATTCTTCCCTCATCAGGGCGTAGGAAACCGCTGAGGAGATTGAAAACCGTCGTCTTCCCCGCTCCGTTGGGACCAACAAGGGCTATCACCTTCCCCCTCTCAAGGGAGAAGGTGAAGTTTTTAACCGCCCTGAGTCCTCCGAAACTCTTCGCAATACCTTCCGTAGAAAGGGGGCGTGAATTCTTGGATGTGCTTGAGGGCTGAGCCTCGGGAGCCTCCTCTGGAGATGGAATCTTCATCCTCCGCTTTATGCCCATATATTCCGGGAGAAGCCCCTGAGGGCGGAAGAACATGAAGAGAACAAGGAGAGCGCCATATATTATTTCCCTTATCGGAGCGGCTAAATCCTCTCCGACCCTCAGAAATCTCAGGGCTTCCGGGATAAGGATGAGGATAAAAGCCCCAAGAGCCGAACCACCTATATTAGCCGTTCCCCCAACTATCACTATCGCTATTATGAAAATGGATTCGTGGAGGGTGAAGCTGTAAGGATTTATAAATTCCATATAGTGGGCGAAGAGGCTCCCCGCAGCCCCCGCCATCATCCCCGCTATCAGGAAGACCTGTGCTTTGAAGCGAAGGAGATTCTTCCCGAGGGCTATGGTAGCTGTCTCATCCTCTCTCATAGCCTTGAGAACCCTGCCGAACGGGGAGTGGGTTATCCTCCATGTTATGCCATAACATATCGCGGCTATGGAAAGAGTCAGAATAAGATACGATATGGGGCTCTGTATTTTTATCCCGAAGATGGTTGGTCGGGGTATCCCTGTTATCCCCCCCGTCCCCTGTGTTAAGGAGACCCAGCTCACCATAAGGGCATAGACTACCATCTGGAAGGCGGTGGTGAGTAGGATGAGATATTCCTCCCTAACCCTGAGGGCGGGGAGGGCGATTAAAACCCCCACTATCCCCGATACGATTGCGGCGAAGAAGAATCCCGCGAGGAAGTTAAAGCCGAGCTTCATGAGGGAAAGGGCTGCCGCATAGGCTCCTATCCCGTAAAAAGCGGCGTGAGCCATTGATACGAGCCCCCCATAGCCCATGAGGAGATTGAGCGACACCCCCAGGATGGAGTAGAGGAGGAAAATTGTTGCGACATGAAGCCAGTACTCCATTTCCTCACCTCTCATAAGCCCCGAGGATGCCCCTCGGTCTGAATACTATGACGAAGAAGAGAACAAGAAATGCGAAGAGAATTTTCCACTGGGCTGGAAGAACAAGCATCCCCAGATTCTCCGCAAGACCTATGATCATCCCCCCGAGGGCTGCCCCGGCTGTGCTCCCCACACCTCCCACGAAGACCGCTATAAAAGCCATGAGCACGGCTGGTATCCCCATATGGGGGGTCGCCACAGTATGCATTGAGCGGAGAACAGCCGCTATTCCCGCACAGGCTGAGCCTATAGCGA
>CAZTWH010000153.1:0-2882 GCA_964617575.1 uncultured Dehalococcoidia bacterium | reverse complement strand
CCGTGGGTATGGGTATTTTTATGTAAGGGTTGGCATCTTTTTTATCACCCGGGAGTATTCCGATCGTCAACCCCCCTTCCATAAAGGCGCCCTTGGCAGAAGCCTCCATAACGCCCGAAAGCCCTCCGCATACGAGGTAAAACCCCCTCCTCGCAATCTCCCTCCCCACCTCGAAAGCCAAAGAATACTCCTCCTCCGAGCAATCTCCCGAGCCTATAACACCTATGAATTTCCCAGCCCTCACTTACCCCTCGGATGAGTCCTCTCGTATATCCTTCTCATATGCTCATCCGTTATATGGGTGTATATCTGGGTTGTTGATATATTGGCGTGACCCAAGAACTCCTGAAGCTCCCTTAAATTCATCTTCCCGCTCTGGAGAAGGTGAGTGGCTATACTGTGCCTCAAAATATGGGGCGTTATATCCTTTATACCGGCTCTCCTCGCATGGTTTTTGAGTATGAGCCAGAAACCCTGCCTTGTAAGCCTCTCCCCCCTCCTGTTCACGAAAAGGGCTTTCTCATCCCTGTCCTTGACAAGATAAGGTCTCGCCTCCTCGATATATTCCTTAAGGGAAGAAAGAGCCCTCGCGTGAATTGGTATAACCCTCTCCCTGAAACCCTTACCATAACATGTTATAAAACCATCCTTGAGGTCGACATTATCCACATCAAGGGAAACAAGCTCGCTCACCCTCATCCCCGTCGCATACAGAACCTCTATCATAGCCCTGTCCCTCTTCCCCTCAGGGCTCTTATCCCTCGAAGCCTCCCTTAGAAGCCTCTCCACATCCTCAACTCCTATCGTCCTGGGGAGAAGCCTCTTTATCTTGGGTCCCTGTATCTCCCTCGATGGGTCCTCATCTATCTCTCCATTTTTCCTAAGAAAACCGAAGAAAGACCTTATGGAAGCTATCTTCCTCGCTATGGTCGCGGGGGCATAACCCCTATCTTTAAGATAAGCTATATAGTTTACTATGTCCTCCTTCTTAACATCCTTTAAGCTTTCCTTTTTTATCTCCTCCCTGAACTGGATGAGGTCGTTTTTATAAGCCTGAGCGGTGTTTGGGGAAAAACCCCTCTCAGCCCGAAGGTAAGAGATAAACCTCTCGATAGCTTCCTCCATCTTTCTCCTCCTCAAAGATTTACCGTTAAAATCTTCCTCACCTGCTCGGGGTATTTTGCTATGAATATAAGCTCATCATCCGTCAGCGGAAGCTGATTATGAGCATTCGCATTCTGAACAAGCTCGAGTATCCTCTGGGCACATTCCTCATCGGGGAATATTATGCCGAGCCTCTCGTAAACATATTTGAAACCGGAAAGCCCTCCGAACTCCCCCGTTGTTATCACTCTCCCCTTCTGATTCGATATAAGCTCATCATCCTCGCCGAGGTCCTCATAGTCGAAAAGCTCATAGTTCCTCCTGTCCTTCAAAGCCCCATCCGCATGGATTCCCGATTCATGGGCGAATGTGTTCATCCCGACGCCCGGATGATTTATAGGTATGGGGACCTGAAAGGCATAGGATACATATTTCGCTATCTTCCTCGCCTTCTTCAAATTTATATCATCGCCGAGCTCATATTTCTCCATACCCCTCGCAAAATATATCGATAAAACACAGCTAAGAAGATCAGCATTCCCTGCCCTCTCGCCTATACCGTTCACGGTCGTATTTATATAAGCATCAACACCCCCATCAATGGCTCCCTGCGCGCCCGCAATGGAATTGGCGACAGCCATTCCGAGGTCGTTATGACAGTGAAGCTCTATCGGCATCTCTATCTGCTCCGCAAGAGCCTTCACCCTCTCATATATGCTCCTCGGAGTTTCATACCCCAGAGTATCGCAATACCTGAACCTCGATGCCCCCGCCTCCTTCGCAGCGAGGGCGAATTCTATAAGATAACCTATATCCGTCCTCGAGGCATCCTCCGCATTCACCCCAACCTCCTCTATCCCAGCCGATTTGGCATATTTAACAGCCTCCATCATCTCATGTATGACCTTCTCCCTGCTCAGCTTCCCCCTAAATTTGTAAAGTATCATCTGATCAGATGTCGATATGGATAGATTTAAATGCTTTATGCCCGTCGTTACAGCTTCAGCAACATCGGATACTATAGCCCTGCACCACCCCTGAAGCCTCATATCACCGAATACACCCATCTCCTTCAGCTCAAGATTCGCAGCAACATAATTCTTCTCATGCTTTAAGTAGGGGAAGCAGAATTCTGACTGAAATACACCGAACTGGGAAAGATACCAGTTCACCATCGTCCTCTGGAATTTGGACAGGGAAACCCTCGCAGCCTGAACCCCATCCCTGTTCGTAACATCTATAAAATGAATCTTGCCCATCACACCTTATTTTACAAGAAGATGTATAACATCCTCAACCCTTGTTCTATTATATACTTGGAATGGGCATAAATGTTGAAAGGATTTTGAGGGATATAGAGGGTTTGTCCTCGGAGCTCAAGCGGTTTGAGAGGGATAAGGAGAGAAGATTGGAGAATTTCCTCTCCATCCTCCCGTCCATACATGACGCTGTCCCCAAGCTCGAGAGCGCCAAAACAACCTGGCTCCTCTCAGAACCCCTCGAAGAAGGTCTCAGGTTCAAACCGGGGGAGGCTCCTGAGAGCTACAGGGTGATAGGCGTCGACGGCTCCCATCTCGAGACCGAGAAGGATTTTTATCCATGGGTCGAGATAATAAATGTTGGCAAGGTCCTTATAGAATACGGAGATGAGCCATATGCCCTTATAGAAAGTGAACCATTTGTCTCACTGGAGGAGGAGAGGTTTCCCGGCTATACGGGCGTTAAGAGGATGGTCAAGGAGGTTGAAGTTCTCCTCTCATTCCTTAAAGATAACAGGA
>CAZTWH010000152.1:0-2886 GCA_964617575.1 uncultured Dehalococcoidia bacterium | reverse complement strand
GTCCGAGAAGGCTGCGAGGACCTCTGTTACATTCTCCGTCGGGAGGTCCGTCATCTTCTCGACACCCACGACGAGGACGAAGTCATGGAGACCGGATGCCACCGCTATTATCCCCTCTTTTAGGGCGAGCCCTCCGCTTGCGCATGCGCCCTCCGTTCTTGTTGAAGGTTTGGGGCAGAGACCGAGCCAGTCAGCTGTTATTGAAGCCATATGACCCTGTTTCTCGAAGAGGTCGCTCGATGCGTTGCCGACATATATAGCCTCTATATCCTCAGGGTCAAATCCCTTATCCACGGATTCCTTGAGGTCGAGGAAGGCTTCCGCCACAAGCTCCCTCGAGCCCTTGTCAGGGAATCTACCGAACCTGCTCATCCCCGCACCGACGATCGCTACTCCTCTTCCGAGTTTTCTCGCCATATCCCCTCCTATTTAGCCTTATATTCAGGTTTTCTCCTCTCAGAGAAAGCTCTCGGACCCTCCTTTGCGTCCTCGCTCCCGGCTATTCTTTCAAACAGGGTCATCTCAAGCCTGAGACCCTCCTCGAGGCTCATATTGAAGCCCCTTATGGCTGCCTCTTTGGCAGCCCTCACAGCCAGGGGACCGTTTTCGCATATTTTCCTCGCATAATCTTTCGCGGTCGGCATGAGTTCATCCTGCGGGACAACCTTGCTAACAAGCCCTATCCTGAGAGCTTCCTGGGCATCTATGGGCTGACCTGTTATGAGCATCTCGAGGGCTTTATGGGGAACTACCCTCGGAAGCCTCTGGGTCCCCCCCCAACCCGGTATGATAGCCCACCTCACCTCCGGGAGACCGAAGGTTGCGTTCTCGGACGCTATCCTTATATCGCATGCGAGGGCTACCTCAAGACCTCCGCCCAGGGCATGACCGTTTACAGCCGCTATAAACGGTTTCCATATCTCAAGACCCCTCATTATCGTGGGAGGGACCTCGAAACCCTCCTGAATCGCAGGTATGAGTTTCTTAAGGTCAGCACCCACGCTGAAAGCCCTCTTCCCGGCGCCCGTTATTATGCAAACCCAGACATCATCATCATCCCTAACGGAGATGAGAGCTTTGCTGAACTCCGTTATCGTCTCCGGGTCAAAGGCATTTAAAGCCTCGGGTCTGTTTATCGTTATCGTCGCTATATGCCCTTCCTTCTCATATATAATTCCCATATCTCCCCCCTAAAATCCGAATTTAAGCCTGTATGCGAGGAAGGGAGGAAGACCCGCCCTGAGCATCTTCCTCTGAACCTCCTCTATATCATAATCCACCCTGTAAAAATATACCTCATTTTTACCGGTATCCAAAACAGCATAGCTCGCCCTCGGGTCCCCATCCCTCGGCTGTCCAACACCCCCCGGATTTATTATCATCCTCCCCCTAAGGCTCACAACATCCCCATGGGAAGGCTTTTTAAACCACCCCTCACCAAATATAAGAGGAATATGACTGTGCCCTATAAGACAGTATTTGGTATCAAAATAGGAGAAATTCTCAAGAGCAGTCTCAACGCTCAAAACATACTCCCAAACAGGGTCCCTCGGGCTCCCATGAACAATCGTGAAATCACCTATAACAAGCCTCACGGGAAGCCCCTTAAGATACTCCCTCCCCTCATCATCAAGGTTTTTCCCATTCCATACGCAAGCCTCCCTCGCATAAGGATTGAAATCATCAAGCGATACCTCTCCCAAACTACCCAGATCATGATTCCCGATAACACACTCATGCCGAAAACCCTTAAGATAACTCAAACAAAGAGAAGGATCAGGTCCATAACCAACTATATCACCCATATTCCATATTATGTCAAATCCTCCCCTTCTATTTGCGTCCTCTATCACGGATTTAAGCGCTTCGAAATTTGAGTGTACATCTGATATGAGAAGGACTTTCACCCTATAATAGTTTTGGGGATTTATTTTTGAAAGTCAAATGAAGGTGGGGGATATAGGGGAGTTTGGTCTCATAAAGATTATAAGGGAGATGACCGGGTGTGGCGGGGATGATGCTTTTCTATGGAAGGGTTCCTATTCTTTATCTTTCATAACGGTTGACGCTCTTGTTGAGGGGGTTCATTTTGATAGGGATTTCTGCTCCATGGAGGATGTGGGGTGGAAGGCTATCGTATCCGGAGTAAGCGATATAGCGGGAATGGGTGCTCTCCCGAGGTATGCCGTTATCTCCCTGGGCATACCCTCCTCGATGGAGGTCTCCGAGATAGAGGGTTTATACAGGGGGATTCTTGAGGCTTCTTCCGAGTACGGGGTATCGGTTGCGGGAGGGAATATAACGAGGAGCGATGTTTTCTTCGTATCGACATCCGTCATAGGAGAGGGGGAGGGTTATCTTTCGAGGAACTGCGCCGTTCCGGGGGAGCTTATAGGTATAACCGGCTTCACAGGTCTTTCCTCGGGGGGTCTTAGGGTTTTGAGGGAGGGGAAGGATTGTGAATTTTTGAAGATGGCTTACTTAAGACCCAGGGCTCGTGCTCGGGAGGGGAGGCTTCTCCTCGGGGAGGGTGTTAGGTGCGCTATAGATGTAAGCGATGGCGTTGTTATGGACTTAAAGAGGATATGCGAGGAGAGCGGGGTTGGTGCGAGGATATGGGTGAGGAGTTTTCCCGTTCACCCCAAGCTCAAGGAAGAATTCGGGGATGAGGCTCTCGTGCTCGCCCTTTCCGGGGGAGAGGATTATGAGCTTTTATTCACGGCGGAAGACAGGATTATGGAGAGGCTCAAAAAGAGGATGCCGAACATGGCTGTGATAGGGGAGATACTGAAGGAGCCGAGGAAGGTGATAGATGAGGATGGAAGGGAGATCGAGGGAGGATGGGAGCATTTGAAGTCATAACAAAATCGGAGGAGGAAACGAGGG
>CAZTWH010000151.1:0-2899 GCA_964617575.1 uncultured Dehalococcoidia bacterium | reverse complement strand
ATGGGTGAGAAGAAGCACATCTTCAGCCCCCGAGACCCAGCGTCCTCGCTATTATATTCCTCAAAATCTCGGATGTTCCTCCCTGAATTGTGAAGCCGGGCGAGATCAGGTATTCGAGGGAGACCCACTTCTCCGGGATGCCCCTTTTTAGGGTTCCCGACAGAGAATTTAGGGCGAAATTTGAGAACCTCTGACAGAACTCGGTTGCGAAGACCTTAGCGACAGCCGTATCCTTTGAGGTGAGTTTTCCCTCATCCATGAGCCATGCTATTCTCCTCAGCAGGGTTTTACCGACCTCGAACTCTATCAACATCTCGGAGAACCTTATCCTTCCGTATCCATCGGTTATGAAATCTCTTATGGCTTTTATCAGGGGATAGCATCCCATTATCCTCTCTATTCCGCTCCTCTCGTAATCGAGCTGGGGGGTAGCCTGATACCACCCCCTGTCCTTCTCACCCAGAAGACAATTCCTCGGGACCCTTACATCATCGAGGAAGACTTCGTTGAAATGGGGAATATCCGTCATATCCCTTATAAGCCTTGTTTTTATGCCTCGGGTTCTCATATTTATGAGGAACTCGCTGAGACCTTTATGTTTTTTATCATATTCCCCCGTTCTTGCGAGGAGATACATGTAATCCGCAAGGTGAGCCCAGCATACCCATATCTTCTTCCCGTTTATAATGAAATAATTCCCCTCTTCCCTCGCCCAAGTTTTAAGGGATGCGAGGTCCGAACCGGCATCAGGCTCCGACATAGCTATGCAGAAAAACACCTCCCCCTTAACTATCCTCGGGAGGAAGAAATTTTTCTGCTCCTCACTCCCGTTCGTTAAGATGGAGGCGCATATCTGCCTGTCCGTCATCCAGTGGGCTGCAACGGGTGCGCCGTATTTCAGAAGCTCCTCAGCGAGGACAAGCCTCTCTTTATAACTTCTACCCCTCCCTCCGTATTCCTCAGGGACCGTGAAGCCTATATATCCCCTCCGGGCGAGCTTTTTAGAGAAATCTCTTGAGAAACCTTTTAGCCAAGCTTCAGGCAGGGTCTCGAAATCTCCCTTCCCGAGCTCCTCCTCGAGGAAACCCCTTACCTCCCTCCTAAGGTCCTCAAAAGACTGGGAGAAATCCATAAAAAATAATGGCGCATGCGGGATTCGAACCCGCGATCTCCGCCTTGAGAGGGCGGTGTCCTGGTCCGCTAGACGAATGCGCCACTGGGGAGGAAGGATTCGAACCTTCCCTTGCGGATCCAGAGTCCGCCGTCCTACCAGCTAGACGACTCCCCAACCCCTTTTTATTATAATTAACTTTCAAGTTCTTTTCCAGAGGGCGTTCCAGATCTTATCAGGATTTTTGACCTCTTCAACATATCACCCTCTTAACCTGTAAAGTCCGTTTTTTATTCTCCTTATACATGTATCCTTGCCGAGGACTTCCATTGTCTGGAAAAGGGGAGGGGATGCTTTCCTTCCCGTTATAACAACTCTGAGAACCCAGAAAAGGTCACCTGCTTTGAGACCCATCTCATCCGCAAGGCTCCTCAGTGATAGTTCTATATCTTTTGATGTGAAATTTTGAACTCCTATCAGGGTCTCGAGGCTCTTTTCAAGGACCTCAAGGACTCTCTCTTTATCGAGCCCCCTCTCGTATAAAAGTTCCTCTTCAAAAGAGGGGTCTTTGAAGAAGAAGAGGGAGTAATCCCTCGCCTCCCTCAGGGTGAATATCCTCTCCTTTATAAGGGGGATTATTTTTATGAGGTAATCACGAGATACGGGCTTATCATCTATTCCCTCCATAAAAGGCATGAGTCTTTCGAGAAGCTCCTCATCGGACATTTTCCTTATATAATACCCGTTCATCCACCTCAGTTTATCAATATTGAATACGGCGCCTGTCTTGCTTATCCTCTCGAGGCTGAAATTCTTTATAAGCTCCTCCCTCGATATAATTTCGGTTTTATCATCGAGGGACCATCCGAGGAGGGCTAAGAAATTTATCATTGCTTCGGGAAGGTATCCCTCCTCCTTATATTCGAGGATGGAGACCGCTCCATGGCGTTTCGAAAGTTTGGATCTATCGGGACCGAGTATCATCGGCAGGTGGGCGAAGATGGGGGGCTCGAATCCTAAGGCTTCGTATAAGAGGATATGTCTCGGTGTTGATGGTAGCCATTCATCCGCCCTGAGCACATGGGTTATCCTCATATAGTGGTCGTCAACAACATTTGCGAGGTGATATGTCGGATATCCGTCTGATTTCAGGAGAACGAAGTCGTCGAGAACCTCGTTTTTATATCTTATCTCACCTCTTATAAAGTCCTGGAATTTTGTTTCCCCGTAGAGGGGTGTTTTGAACCTTATGACCGGTGTTATCCCCTCTTTCAAAAGCCTTTCCCTCTCCTTTTCTGTAAGGTCCCTGCATTTTCTATCGTATTTCGGCGGCTCTCCTCTTTTTCTCTGCTCCTCCCTCATCCTCTCGAGCCTCTCGGGGGAGCAGAAGCAGAGATAGGCTTTGCCCTCATCCAGAAGCCTCTGAGCCTCTTTCCTGTAAAGCTCAAGCCTCTGGGACTGGAAATAGGGACCCTCGTCCCAGAGGAGCCCGAGCCATTTCAGGCTCTCGATTATGCCCTCGACAGCTCCCTCGACCTTTCTCTGGACATCCGTATCCTCTATTCTCAGGATAAATGTTCCATTTTTATTCCTCGCGAAGAGCCAGTTGAAGAGGGCTGTCCTTATATTGCCTATATGGGGAAAACCTGTTGGGCTTGGAGCGAATCTTACCCTTACCATCCAATTTAAAATTATAGCTTATTTCCACCCTTTTCGAGGATTTTTAGGACTTCTTCGAGTTCGGGGGGAAGGGGTGATGAAAACTCCTTTACCTCTCCTTTCGGGGTT
>CAZTWH010000150.1:0-2900 GCA_964617575.1 uncultured Dehalococcoidia bacterium | reverse complement strand
TCCGTGGAGGAACTTTTTGTAATCCGTCGCCGACTCTATCGCATGACCTACGGTATGACCGTAGTTGAGAAGACTTCTTAATCCCTTCTCCTCCCTCTCATCCTCCTCAACAATCCTCCCTTTTATCTTGAGACTCCTTGTTATAGCCTCCATAACTCCTTCCATAGAGAGAAGCCTCTCCCTTTCCCTCTCGAGGTAGGAGAAGAAATCCTCATCCCTTATAAGGGCATGCTTTATAACCTCAGCCCACCCCGATATGAATTCCTTCTCGGGGAGGGTTTTCAGTGTGGCTGTGTCCATTATAACCATCGATGGCTGATAGAAGGAGCCTATCAGGTTTTTGGCGGAAGGATGATTTATGGCAACCTTGCCACCTATGGATGAGTCCACCATTGAGAGGAGGGTTGTGGGGATGAGGATGAATCCCATGCCCCTCATATATGTCGAGGCTACGAAGCCTGCGAGGTCCCCAACCATCCCTCCCCCGAAACCTATAACATGATCCCACCTCTCGGCGTCTTTTGAGAGGAGGAAGTCGTAAATCTTCCATGCCGTTTCAAGGCTCTTGCTTCCCTCCCCCCGAGGAACCACATAATGGAAGACCTTATAACCCTCGAGGGAAGAAAGAAGCCTCTTCCCCCATTTATCAAAAACGCCATCGTCGCTTATTACGAAAAGCTTGCCCTTTATCCCCTTTTCTCTCAACCTCTCCCCCGCCTCATCCAGAATCCCCTCGCCTATGAGAACGGGATAGGGCTCCCCTGTCTTCACCATGAGTATTGAGAAGGGGCTGCGGATAAAGGTGAAGGTGAGGATAAGCTTCAGAACCTCCTCCGGAGATAGATTATCCGTATGAATTATAATGTCAGCCTCGTTATAGAACCTCTGCCTTTCGGATTTTATCTCCTTTATTCTTCTCAATGGGTCCTGTTTTAAGAGGGGTCTTTCCTTCCCATCGCCCATCCTCCTGTAAATAACCTCCGGGCTCGCTTCAAGGCATATAACCCTCCCCCTCTCTCTCATAAACCTTCTGTTCTCCTCCCTTATAACTATGCCCCCTCCGGTGGCTATGACCTTCTTTCCATGGGAGACATCCCTCAAAACTCGGGACTCCATATCCCTGAAAAAGCCCTCCCCATCCTCGGAGAAGATCCTGGGTATATCCTTCCCCGTTCTCCTCTCTATCTCATCATCTATATCCACAAATTCATACCCGAGCCTCTCTGAGAGGAGCTTCCCGACGATGGTCTTTCCCGTATATGAGAAACCTATGAGGAAGATAATATCCCTTTCACCCACTCTACACCCTCCCTGTAATCATAACCCCCGAGCTCTTGGGGATATGAATAGGGGCTCTCGAATATGAACGGGACGGGCTTTTTGGAAAGTATCTTCAAAATTCTTTCTATATCCACCCAGCCGTCCTCCGCTTTCTGGGATGGATGAACGGGTATGTGGTGGAACCTCTCATAATCCTCCCTCGTCCTCAAATTCCATATATGAACGGAACCGAGATAGGGCAGAATTCCCTCCGCAAATTCATAGAGGTCAAAGCCGAGCTCGATAGACGCGAGCTTCATATGACCTATATCGAAGCAATATTTTAAGATGTCGAACTCAGTGAAGACCCTTTTTAAAAATTCAAGGTTTATAAGTTCGGAGGAGCCTATGCCTTCCGTGTGTATGGGTATATTTTTCTTCACGCTGAGTTCGGCTATAGCCTCGCATCCCTTCAAAGCCGAGGATATCCTCTTCTCCTCGCTCTCCCCCTGCGTGTCCGTCGCGGGGGCGGGGAAGTGGACGATTATATATTCGGCACCTATATCTATGGACGCATCTATCGTCTCCCTTATCATCCTGAGGGTGAGTTCCCTATCATCCTTGCTTATGTTGCAGAGGAAGGAAATTGTGTGGGGCCATGGATACCAGTCGAGCCTTATCAGGGGGCTGTGGACGCTCGCCTTTATACCCTTCTCCTCTATCTCTTTCTTGAGGGCTGGAAGTTCTTCCTTTCTGAAGCAGAAAAACTCTCCCCTCCTAAGACCGTTCCCTATAACCCCCCTCTCTATATGACTTATCCTGTTGCAGTGAAATCCGAGCTCCACCATTTTATCCCCTCTATATATGTTTTGTAATTCCTTCTCACCTCATCCATGCTATCCCCCCCGAATTTTTCGAGGAAGGCGTCCGCTATAACAAGGGAGAGCATAGCCTCCCCTATTGTGCACGCCGCAGGGACTATACATATATCGCTCCTCTCATAAAAAGCCTCGACTTCTTTTCCCTCATCAAGGTCTATTGATTTCAGGGGTTTTCTGAGGGTCGGGACTGGTTTTACATAAGCTCTGACGATTATTTCTTCCCCATTCGATATTCCCCCTTCTATACCACCCGCCCTATTCGTTTTCCTTCTCACTTTACCTTGGCTTACAGAGAACTCATCGTGGGACTCTGAGCCTTTCATCCCCGCTATTTTTATCCCTTCTCCTATTTCCACGGCTTTTACCGCGTTTATGCTCATGATCGCTCCCGCTATTCTTGAGTCGAGCCTCAGGTCCCACTGGATATGGCTTCCGAGCCCCGGGGGGACCCCTTTTGCGACGACCTCGAAAACTCCCCCCAGGGTATCCCCCTCCTCCCTTGCCCTGTCTATGAGCTCCTTCATCTTTTTCTCCGCATCCTTATCGGGGCATCTTAAGGGCGAACCCTCAACATCCCATCCCCCCTCCGCCCATATGCCTCCTATGGATAGGGTTCTGCTCTTTATCTCTATCCCGAACTCCCCGAGGAACTTTTTGGCGAAAGCACCCGCGACAACTCTCATAACGGTCTCACGGGCGCTCGCCCTCTCCATTATCGGTCTTATATCCCCCGTCCCGTATTTTATGACTCCCGCATAA
>CAZTWH010000149.1:320-2928 GCA_964617575.1 uncultured Dehalococcoidia bacterium | reverse complement strand
ATAATAAAGGAGATGGCTGACCTCGGATTTCTCGGGATAATGGCTCCGAAGGAGTATGGCGGCGGGGGGATGGGTCATCTGCCATGGATTATAGCGATAGAGGAGTTCGGAAAGGTTTTCCCCTCCCTCGGTTTCTTCTTAGAGATGGTTCAGCTCGGAATATATCTCCTCAGAAATTCGGGGAAGAAGGAGCTTGAGGAGAAGATAATACCCCAGCTTTTGAAATCCGAGAGGATAGCCTGTTTTGCTGTTACGGAGCCGGGGGGAGGTTCGGACCCATCCTCCACGAGGACGACGGCGAGGGTAGAGGGCGAGGAGTTTGTTATAAACGGAAGGAAGACCTTCATAACCCTTGCGCCCATAGCCGATATGGCTTTCGTCCTCGCTAAAACGGATGATAAGTTCAATATAATCCTTGTTGAAAGGGAGGCTTTTAAGAGCACGAGGAGGGAGAATATAAAAGGTCTTCACGCCATGCCCGTGGGCGAGATTTTGTTTGAGGATGCGAGGGTTCCGAGGAGCAACCTTATAGGCGAGGAGGGGAGGGGTCTTGTTCTCGCCCTGAACGCCATAGCGACAGCTACGAGGCTTTCCGTCGCATCCCTCGGGCTCGGCGTCGCTGAGGGATGCTTCGAGCATGCCCTGAATTTCGCGAAGGAGAGGAAACTCTACGGCAAGCCGATAACAGAACTTCAGGCGATACAATTTTCCCTCGCCGAGATGAACACGGAGATAGAGGCTTCGAGGTGGCTCTGCTATAAAGCGGCATGGCTCCTCGATAGGGGCAAAAATCCGAGGGAAGCGGGTCCCGATATAGCGAGGGCTAAGCTCTTCGCCGTAGATACGGTCAACAGGGTCGCACCGAAAGCCATCCAGATAATGGGGGGCTACGGCAATATAACTGAATACGGAGTTATAAAGCTTCTTCTCGATGCGGTCACCCTTTTCTCAGCAGGGGGTACCCAAGAGATAATGAAGCTCATAATAGGAAGATCCATAGTATGAGGATAATCGTAACGGTTAAGGAGATACCCCACCCGGATTATTTCTCGAAGATAAATATAGACCCCGATACCGGAACGCTCAGGAGGGAGGGTGTCCCCTCCATACTCAACCCCCCGGATAAATATGCGATAGAAGAGGCTCTGAGGATAAGGGAAAGGGCTGGTGGCGAGGTATATGTTATATCAATGGGACCTTTATCCGCGAGGTCATGTGTTGAGGAAGCCATGGGGATGGGATGCGATGGAGGGGTCCTTCTATCCCATCCCTCATTCGCGGGCTCGGATACGATAGCAACAGCCTATTCCCTCTCCCTCGCTATAAGGAAGCTCGGCTTCGACCTCGTAATAACAGGGAGCCATACCCTCGATAGCGGAACGGGAAGCCTCCCACCACAGCTCGCGGAATTTTTAAAAATACCCCATATGATATCCGTGATGAAAGTCGAAATCGAGGGGAAAAGCCTTCTTATAACATCCGAGCTTGAGAAATGGAATATAAAGATGAGGATGCCCCTCCCCTGTCTTATAGCCGTGAAGGAGGGTATAAACGAGCCGAGAATCCCGTCGGTTTCCGAGATAGTGAAGTTAAAAGATAAACCCTTCTATATCTGGGGACCCACGGATATAGGAGCGGATGAGGGGAAGATAGGTATAAAAGGTTCCCCCACGAAAGTCGAGGGCATGAAGGAGATGGAGAGGAGGAGGGGAAAGGTTCTCTCCCTTCCTCCCGATGAGGCTGCGAGGATTATAATCCGTGAACTTAAGATGAGGGGCATAGTATGAGGGAGATATGGACATGGGCTGAGGTATGGGAGGAGGTCGAGGAGATCTCTTTAATGGTTGCGGGGGAGGCGAGGGAGATAGCGGAAAAGCTTTCCATGGGAACAGGAATGGTCCTCATGGGTTCGGGTCTTGAGGAGGTTTCTCACAAAGCCTCGGCTTATGCCGACAGGATATATGTTATGGATGACGAGGCTCTTAAATTCTACGACCCCTATCTTTTCTCCGAAAACTTATCGAGACTTATAAGGGAGAGGGAGCCCTATGCCGTTCTCTTCGGAGCGACAGAGGTCGGGAAGGACCTCGCCGGGAGGACTTCCGCGAAACTGGGGACGGGTGTTGTCTCCCATGTTATAAGGCTCATAGATGAGATAAAGGGGGAAGTCCCAGGGTGGGGCGGGAACATAGCCCTCATAATAGGCTCAAGGACCCCCTTTATCGCCACCATGAAAGTAGGAAAGAAGCTCGAAGGGGAGAGGGGAGAGGTTATAAAACTCGAGCCATTCACAAAAGAAACGCCCATAAAAATAGAGGGTGTTGAGAGGAAGGAGATAAGGGAGGAGTTTTCCGGTGCCAAGTTTATAATAGGCGTCGGATGGGGGGCGAGGGGCATTTTTGAGAAGATAAAGGAACTATCAAGGTTAACGGGGGGAGCCATAGGCGCGACAAGACCCGTTGTGGATGAGGGGATTGTTCCGAAGGATAGGATGATAGGTCAGAGCGGGAAGATAGTATCCCCTGAGGTTTTCTTGAGCCTCGGGGCATCCGGTCAGCCCCAGTTCACATCCGGTTTCTCGGGCTCGGGATTCATAATAAGCGTGGAC
>CAZTWH010000149.1:0-310 GCA_964617575.1 uncultured Dehalococcoidia bacterium | reverse complement strand
CGAAAGCCCCGATTTTCGAAATATCGGATCTCGGATTTGTGGGGGATGTGGAGGAGATAGTGAAGAAGCTCCTTGAGGAGCTCGGTTAAGGAATAGCTATGTTGTCTATAAGGCGGGCTTTGCCGAGCCTTACCGCCACAAGTATCCTCGCCCTATCCTTTATCTCCGAAAGCTCGGCTAAGGTGTCGGGGTCGGATACGGATATATAGTCTATTGATATAAGGGGTTCCGAGCAGAGCAACCTCTCCATCTCCCTTTTTATAACCCCGGCATCCCTTTCCCCCTTCATATAAAGCTCCCTCCCCAAGAG
>CAZTWH010000148.1:0-2947 GCA_964617575.1 uncultured Dehalococcoidia bacterium | reverse complement strand
CAGGTCCCCTTGGAACTGGTGATGCCTATGCCGGGCGAAAGGCAGGTGGTATACAGGGTGTACTTCTGGCACGAAGATAGGGAAGTGATGGAGGAACTTTGGAATAGACTTTATAACCGGAAGTTTATCTTTCCACCCTATTTCGGCATAACGGAATGTCCAGCGGAGGTCAAGTGGGCTACGGTGGTGGAGGGGGAAGGGTTAAGATGGCTTTCGGACCCTGAGGAGCCCTTGGATGTGACCACGGTCATCCCTTTGGAGAGGATAAGGCAGAACGGTTTCAAGTTGAGGGAAGGAATTCAGGTCCTCAGGGACCGCTTGCCCTTGGACTTTTCCCCAGGCCGTTCTCTGAATTCTGTGGCCGATATCCTGTATGAGCGCAACGCACAGCCCTTGCCTTTAGTCCCTACGGGGGATGTCTTCCATCTACGTTACGAAGACCTGAAGGGTATCAAGGAGGAATACGGGGTGTTCATGGAAGTATAAGATGATGAAATTTCTATCCCATCCAGATAAGTCGCTCAAGGAACATCTCTTGGAGGTAAGCACCTCCGCAGAGGACTACATTAAGGTACTACCCATTCGGGAGGGAGGGACCCTTGCTAAGACTGCCAAGTTGGTGGGGCTCGCGCACGATTTCGGGAAGTACTCTTCCTTCTTTCAGGCCCATCTGTGCGAGGGAAGGAACTTTGGTCCATTACAACACCATGCATTCATCTCGGCCCTTCTGGGAACATGGCTTCTACGGAGGGAACTTAAGGATACGATGAGTGCCGAAGGTCCCGAGGGTTTCCTTCCCCTCATCGCTTACATCGTAATCCATAGGCATCACGGGGACCTTAAGTCCCCGGAACTTATAATCCCCTATCCCGATGCCCTTGAGGACCCACCGGACTTTATGTTGGCGGAAGGGGCTATGCGTGAGCACCTTAAGGCCCTGTGGGCCCAGAAGGATGACCTTAAGAAGGAACCCCGATATGGTGCGATGGCTGAGGAACTCAGAAGTTTGGGGATCGAGGACATAGGGGAGTTCCTCTCTGGGGGGACTTTTATCTCCCTGTTGAAGGACCTGTTCCGGCTGAATTGGCTTATCTCCCAAGGATCTGTCCCTGAAGAAACCCACCTCACCGTCGCCCTCTGGACTATGCTCCTGTTTTCCGCCTTGATAGATGCGGACAAACGTGGTGCTGGCAGGGTAGGGGAAGTGGCCCGGAGGGAGATACCAGGGGACCTGGTGGATCGGTATGTGGAGGAGAGATTTCCCGTGGAGACGAGACCTCTGGACTCCCTGAGGAGGGAGGTCTATCGGGAGGTCGTAGGGAACATCTCCAGGCCCTTGGACGAAGTTTGGGGGAAGGTCCTCACCCTCACCGCCCCCACGGGCTCAGGCAAGACGCTTACAGCATTCTCCTTCGCACTTAAGCTAAGGGAGAGGATATATCGGGAGAAGGGGTTCCTTCCCCGGATCATCTATGCCCTTCCCTTCATCAGCATCATAGAGCAGAACTACGAAGTATTTCGGGATGTATTGAAGCAACTGCCCGATTTCTCTTACAACGAACATGCTTATCTCCTCAAACATCATCACCTTTCGGATATACGGTATAGGGAAGGGAACGAAGATAGGAGGGTGGACGAGGCCCTTATGCTCACCGAGGCCTGGGAGAGCGAAGTTATAGTAACCACCTTCGTTCAACTGTTACATACTATCATAGGTTTCAAGAATCGTTTCCTGAAGAAGTTCCACAATATAGCTGGAAGCATCATGATCTTGGACGAAGCTCAGAACATCCCTGTGGAAAAGTGGCCTTTGATACGCAACTTCTTCAAGCTACTTTCAGAAAGGCTCGGAGTTACGGTAATACAGATGACCGCTACGAGACCTTTGATATTTAAGGATGAAGAGACCTTAGAGCTTGTTCCCCAGCCGGAGAGACATTTCAAGGGACTCAGACGCACGGTGGTGAGAGCACGGACAAAGGAAAAGATATCTTTAGACGCATTCATAGAAGAGATAGGAAGAAGTTGGGATAGAGAGGCACCCCTGTTGGTGGTTGTCAATACAATCCCTGTATCCGTGGAGATATACAATAGATTGAAGAATAAACTGTCCCTCAGACCTTTCGTCGGCTATCCCGAAGATGGAGACCGAGGGTCGGATAGGGTGCCCATAGTCTACCTCTCCACAAACATTGTTCCTTTACAGCGAGCCGAGCGCATTCGGTTCCTAAGGAGGTGGCTCGACGATGGGAGGCCATGTATCGTGGTCTCTACACAGGTTATAGAAGCGGGCATAGACCTGGACTTCTACCAGGTCGTGAGGGATGTGGGCCCTCTGGATTCCATAGTTCAGGTAGCAGGTCGTTGTAACCGTTCTGCAGGGAGGGAGGAACCGGGCATTGTGCGGGTGTACCATCTGGAGGAAGGAAGGGCGGGGCATGTATATGGGAGAGTTCATCTATGGAGCACTTTGGAGATGTTGAAGGATGGGGAGTATTCAGAAGATGTCTATATCCAGAAAGTAGAGGAGTTTTTCAGTAAACTTCCTGAGAGGAAGAATACGGAGGAATCGGAGAGAATATGGAGAGCTTTCCTGAAATTGGACTTCCATAGGGAGGACGGCATCAGCGTCAGTAGCTTCCAGCTTATAGAGGAGGGACCTCAGGTGCCGATTTTCGTGATGCTGACTGAAGAAGATGAGGCCGTCCTTTCTCGGTTCCGGGGTCAGGTCCTTCAGGAGAAAGACAGGGATAGAAGGATGGAGGCATATCTTTCGTTGCGTAGGCAGTTCCACGAGAGGCTGATCACTCTCAGGCTCGAGCGGGCTGAACGGAATCTCCCGCCACAGGTGGAAGGGAGCAAGGAAATCCGTCAGATCCCTCGGAGTCAGATCGAAGAATTTTACGACTTGGAGACGGGGTTCATCTGGCTCCCAGGGGAGGAAGGA
>CAZTWH010000147.1:0-2953 GCA_964617575.1 uncultured Dehalococcoidia bacterium | reverse complement strand
ATCTTAAGGCTTTATGCGAGGAGTACTGGGAAAGGGTCATGGCGATAACGGAAAGGCTTGAGAGGGAGGGATATTCCGAGAGGCTAAAAGAGAGCGGGGATATAGTATTGGCGTTCGGATACATAGACACAAGACTCAAGGAACTTGAGGAGGAGATATGGAGTTTCTGGAAGAGGATAAAGGTAAAGCCGGGCGATGTTGTTCCCGTTGAGAGGGGGATGGTTCATGCTCTTCTTCACGGCGTAAGGGTTATAGAGCCCCAGATACCTGGTAGAACCCTTCACCTCGAGGATGGGACAAGATACCCACCGAGATATCCCCGGTGGGAGGGGGAGATAGAGAAGGCTATAGATTGTCTTAAAGTTGAGGAGGGGAGGTTGGGAGAGGCTCGGGATATAACAGATTCACAGAACAGAGGGAGGGGGAACAGGGTCGAGCTCATAGGGGCTTTCGGGGAGGTGGAGGTTCAAAAGCTCACCCTCAAGGGCGAGTATGAGGACGAGACCCCAGATTACAGGATAATAATTGTTCTTGATGGGGAGGTTGAAATAATATTCAGGGATGACTTCTTTAGGTATAGCTCTGAGGGGAAAATAAAGCCGACAATCCTCATACCATCGAGTCTTCGTGAATACAAAATAAAGCCTCTTCGGAGGTCAACCATTATAAAGTGCTCCCCATCCTGAGGCTTCTCATTCTGTTTAAGGCTCCTGCTATCTCGAACTTTCTGGGTCTCGATATATTCCCGAGGTTTGACCTCACCCCTGCTTCAAGCCCCTCCCTGTCCATGAGGGCTTCGATCTCATCCATAGCCCTTCTTATATCCTTTCTCCCGTCGAAGAATTTATCGGCGAGGTGGGATATTATAAGACCTATAGCCCTCACCTGTCCGACCTCGGCTATCTGATGAAGCTTCGTGAGGTCTATCTCCTCGTCTCCGTATAAAAGCCAGTCCTTCTCAGCCTTTATCTTCCCCCTAAGTTTTATCGTCTCCGGTATCGGACATCTCGGAGAACTTGGTTTTTTAAAGCCAGAAGCCTCCTTAACCCTTCCCGTCGGATGAAGGGATGCTACTCTTTTAGCCTCCTCCGTGACATCCTTGGCTATATATGAGTCCATCATGAGGACCATATCCGCCACATCGAGGTAGTCCCCGGAGCCACCCATGATGAGAATTGAAGATATGCCGAAATCCCTGTGGAGGGATTTTATCTGGTCGACGAGGGGTGTTATGGGCTCCTTCGATTTGTGAACGAGGCTCTGCATCCTTCTGTCCCTTATCAAGAGATTTGTAGCCGAGGTATCCTCATCGAAGAGGAGAAGGGATGCCCCCATCTCTATAGCCTCCATTATATTCGCAGCCTCAGATGTGCTTCCCGAGGCGTTCTTTGTTGAGAAAAACCTCGTATCCGTTCCGTCGGGAAGGGATGATATGAAGGGGGAAATATCGACCATCTCCACGGACCTTCCATCCTCAGCCCTTATGAAAACGGCATCCCTCCTCGTTATAACGAACTCCCTCCCATCCCCCGGGATATGGGGGTAAACACCCATGGCTATGGCTTTAAGAAGGGTAGATTTTCCGTGATAACCACCTCCGACTATAAGGGAGACCCCCTCGGGAACACCCATCCCCCTCACCCTCCCCCTGTAAAGGGTATTTATCTCAACCGCGAGGGAGGGCGGGGATGTGAAGGGGATGGCGCCCTCGAGGGGCTCCTCGCTTATACCGCTCTCCCTCGGAAGGATGCTCCCGTCGGCAACAAAGGCTACGATACCGAGTTCGGGGAGCCTCGAGCGAATATATTCGGCATCCTCTATAACCTTTACATGCTCCTCAATCTCCTTTCTCGGAATGGAGCCGAAGAATAGACTTTTCCTCACAGCGGATGGGAGTTCGGATAGAAGAATCTCCTCAGCCCTCTTTCCGTTTATGCGTCTGCCGAAACCCGGGAGGCGGACGAAAAATCGAGCCTCAACACCATCCCCCACCCTCACGGATGTCCTCTCCAGAACACAGGGGGATAGCTCTATCGTCTGAAAAACTCCCTTTTTCAAATTCCTTGATAGCCTTCTTACAAGATAATCCTCAAGGGCTAATTTTCTCTCCCTTGTCTCGAAGAGTTCCTTCGGGAAGAGGGCTTTATCCTGCGGGACCCTAACCCTTATTCGGGATGGGGGGGCGAAGGGGTCCGGCTGAACATGGTCTATGTAGAGTAAAAAATCGGGAAAAGAGTAAACCCCTTCTATATCCCTGTAAGCCCCGTATCCCTTCCCATCTATCCTGCGAAGTATTGATGAGAGCTCCTTATAGCTTCTCAATCAACTTCCTTCCCCGCCTTCCTGTAATAATCCTTTATCTCCCACTCGCTCTTACCTTCCTTCTCGGCAGCCTTGGCTGCGCTCAGGAAATCCTTCTTATCCTCGTAATACTTGACCTCATCATCCTGCAAAGCTCCCATCCTTATAACGGGGGAGAAATAAAGCTTCTTCTCAGCATCACCCCCGCAGAAGGGACACTTTATCCTCTCCGTAAAAGTCCTCACAAACTCCTCAAACTCCTTACCGCATGAAGAGCACCTGAACTCATATATGGGCATACACACCACCCCCAATTTCTAATTATATCTCCTGAGCACCAACTATGGATAGAACCCTTCTCGAGAGCTCCATGCCCATGAGGGCACATTCATACGGCTCCCTCCCCTCTATAAAACCCTTTATAAAGCCCGCGGAGAAGGCATCGCCAGCTCCGGTTGCATCAACAGCCTTAACCTTTTCGGGAGGCTTTATTAGCTCCCAGCCCTTGCTCGTGTAAACAGCACAGCCCTCCTCACCGAGCGTTATATTGACAGCATGAGCACCCATACGGAGAAGCCTTGTAGCCCCCTCCTTCGGGTCATCGAAGAGTTTTTTAGCCTCGGAGAGGCTCAGAAATACGATCCCGCTTCTT
>CAZTWH010000146.1:0-2983 GCA_964617575.1 uncultured Dehalococcoidia bacterium | reverse complement strand
GCTGATATATTGGAAATTTTAAGACATATGGTTTATCGTGGATTTGATACTACCCCTTCAACTAAAAAGCCTCTCTCTTGGCAGATGGTTAATAACTTGGCCGATATAGGCATTAGTTCTGTTCAAGTAAGTCTTGATACATGTGATCCTTTGCTAGCGGATGTAATGACACGTTCTAGAGAATACTTAAAACATGCAACACAGACGATACGACGGCTGTTAAAGGTAGGTATAGATGCTCGGGTGAATGCAGTTATAACCTCTTTCAACATAAGGTATATTGATGAATTATGTAAGTACCTGTTAGACTTAGGTGTAACAGCTATCAATCTGTCAAGATATTCTCGTTCCGCATATCGGCATAGTGATCTCCTTTTTGTTAATGATGAAGATATCAAGATATTACAGGAGAAGGTTGAACAGATACGACATCGATATCCTGATGCACATATCACGATGAATTATGAGTTAACTAAATCTTACTACGAGGGTAGAGAAAGAGCATGGAAAGAACGAGTCAAATGTTCGGCCGGTACTGAGGGGATGGTAATAGCGCCTGACGGTAAAGTTGTGCTATGTGAACAACTACCAACAATAGGAGATAGCGTAGTAGGGGATATTACAACACAATCTATTTCAGAAATCTGGCACAGCGATAGGTTGCTTTCCCTAATCTATCCTCCACGAGAGAAATTTAAGGGTACGGTCTGTTTTGACTGCGAGGACTTTGAAGTTTGCCATCAGGGCAAAGGGAGATGTATACGAGACGCTTTTAGGGCATATGGTACAATATTTGCGCCATCACCTTTATGTCCAAGAGCTCCGATTGGCCTGAGATTATTTTAAAGTAGCTATGGATGGAAGATCACAAGCACTTATTTTCCTTCGCTTTTTGAAGTTTCTGAGGCCTTATTGGAAGAAGGGCCTGGTTGCTTTCCTTTTTATGTTATTAGGAATTGCCGTCCAAACATTAGATATACTTTTAGTTCGTGTTCTTATAGATAAGGCAATAATCCCTCGAAAGTTCCATATCCTTAATCTTATCGGTCTTGTCATCGTCCTTACAACCCTTCTACAGGCCTCTTCCGAGTTTTTAAGAAAGCTTTTTCTGGCAGCTTTCAGAGGAAGGGTCCTATTCGATGTCCGGATACTTTTATTCCAACATCTTCAAAAGCTTTCCCTTAGCTTTTTCCACAGGAAAGATACTGGATACCTAATGTCTCGGATAAGCGGGGATGTTGGAGCTTTACAAGGCCTCTTGGCAGATACAATGGTTTCATTTGCTCAAAATGGACTCATCTTCATAGCTGGGGTCATATGCACTTTATATATCCATCCGAAGCTTGCTTTAATTTCCTTTTTTATCTTATGCTTATACATTCTATCCCTTAAAGCTTTTAACAGAAGGATTAGAGAGAGAAGCTATGAAGTGAGGGAGAGATATGCCATTGTACAAAAAGATCTTCAAGAGCTTCTCTCTAATATATTTCTTATCAAAGCCTTCTGCCAGGAGAAGTCCTCAGCTATTCGCCTGGTTAGAAGCACCAAAGAGGCGATTCGGAACGATGTCCGATTGGAAGTCTTCTCCACATTCACATTAGCATTATCACGGACGATCGCCGCCGTAGGAAATATAGTGTTATGGTGGTACGGAGGTGCGGAGGTTATACGAGGGAATTTGACGATAGGAGGACTTGCAGCCTTTAGCTCTTTCACAGGTTACCTCTTCGGACCCGCTCAGGCTTTGATGAGCATTAATTTATTGATCCAGAAATCCTTAGCAGCTTGCCAGAGGATATTCGAGATACTGGACCTTGTGCCAGAGGTCCGAGAGAAAAAGCAGGCCGTGGACCCCGGGAGACTCAGAGGAGAGGTGAGCTTCGATAATGTGAGCTTCTCCTACGATTCGAAAGGGAAGGTGTTGGACGGCCTATCCCTGCAGGTACATAGGGGGGAGGTGGTGGCAATCGTAGGACCCAGTGGGGTCGGCAAGACAACATTGGTCCGCCTGATCCCAAGGTTCTACGACCCTCAGGAGGGCAGGGTCCTCATAGACGGGATAGATGTGCAGGACATGAAGCTTAAAGCCCTAAGGGAGAACATAGGCATCGTCTCCCAGGACACGTTCCTCCTCAACACAAGCATAAGGGAGAACATAAGGTTCGCAAAGCCTAAGGCGACCGACGAAGAGGTGGTGAAAGCCGCAAGGCTTGCCGGGGCACACGAGTTCATAGAAAAGCTTCCCGAAGGATACGATACCAAGATCGGGGAAAGGGGGGTCAGGCTTTCCGGAGGCCAGAGGCAGAGGATAGCCATGGCAAGGGCTATTTTGAAGGACCCCAGCATCCTGATATTGGACGAGGCATTTTCCCATCTGGATTCCGAAACGGAAAGGGCTATCCTCGAATCCTTAAGGCCCTTCATAAGGTCCCGGACTACCTTCATTATAGCCCACAGACTCGCCACGGCGTTAGAGGCGGACAGGATAGTGGTGTTGAACGGTGGGAAGGTCGTAGGGGATGGAGGGCATGAGGAACTGCTCGAAAGCTGTCCTGTGTATCGGAGGCTTTACGAAGAGCAGTTCATCGAGGGAAGGAAGGAAAGTCGTGAAGCCGCATAAGGCCACCGAAGGTTTCCGTCCTGTGCGCAGTGCAGAATTCGTATGGAGCCAGGAAAGATGTGGGATCGTGGTGAAAGTACCCTGGCAGAAGGCTGGCTTTACATTCAGACATTTTAGGATATTAAGTCTGGGGGAAGTAATGTTTACCTTGAAGTCCTCGGCAGGGGAGATATGGAAGTGCTGCGATGGGACCCGTTCGATAGAGCAGGTATTGCAGGAGGTCAAGGCTCGTTTTCCTGATGCTTCTGAACTTAGGCTGAAGCAAACGATAGGTTGGCTAATACATAAAGGATGGCTACTTAAGTGGAAAGGAGGTAAGCGATGAGGTCGTTAGCTATTGTGCTTGTGGCATCGGTAGTGTCC
>CAZTWH010000145.1:0-2985 GCA_964617575.1 uncultured Dehalococcoidia bacterium | reverse complement strand
CCCATTTTATGACTATTCTGAGGAGCAGAAAGAAATAGATGAGCTTGTTTTTGAAATTTATAATGTCCCGCCTTATCTTAAAGACAGGATAAAGGGGGAATTTTGAAGAAAGATGCTCTTGAGAGGCACAGGTCCTATCTTTCCCAGATAGCCCTTATAGCTGAGGAGATGGGCTATAATGTGGATTTTTTAAACCTCGAAAATAAACCCGGAGAACCTGATTTAATCGTTGTTAATCCAAAAAATGGGAGAAAAGCTTATGTAGAAGTCGAGGTTACATTTCAACAGCAGGTGGCTCATCAGAGGAAAGTGAGAAACAGGTGGGAGAGGATTGAGAGGGAGCTTAAAGAGGGGAAAGATTCCGTTCTCCTCATGATAGGTGCGAGGAGGAGGGATTTTTTGAGCCTTTGTGAAAGGGCCGGCATTCCCAACCCCTCCGGGAAATATGGGAAGATTCTGTTTACATGTGTTAGCTATTCGGATCAGAATGAGATAAGGGCTTCGCTTCTAAGGTGTCTCGGTGATGACTGATTTTTATAGGAGAGCGATTCCCGGTTTATCAGGAGCGGAAGGATAAAACCCTCCCGGACCCTTTTCCTGTGTGATAGCTGCTGATCCGTGATGCTTTTCCCTTTCACGGGCGACCTCGAGGAGACTCTCGCATTAAAATTCATACCCGGAAAATACATAAGCCAGCACGGGAGAGGTGCTTTTAGGCTTCACAAAATGTGGTATAATATATAATGGGGTAGAATATTTATAAAGGGGCGGAAGTGGGGGATACTCTTCCGAAGATATTGAGGGAGAGGGTTGGGAAACTCGGTGGTAGGGTTGCGCTGAGGAGGAAGGAGTACGGCATATGGAATGAATACACATGGAAAGAATATTATGAGCATGTCAAGTATTTTGGTCTTGGTCTTCTCAGTTTTGGATTCAAGCCCGGTGATAAGCTTGCGATAATAGGAGACAACGACCCCGAGTGGTACTGGGCTGAGATAGGGGCTCAGGCTGTTGGAGGAATAGCTTTCGGCATATATGTTGACTGCATGCCTTCTGAGATAAAGTATTATCTTGAGCATTCCGGGGCGAGGTTTATTGTAGCCCATGACCAGGAGCAGGTTGACAAGGTTTTATCCCTGAAGGAGGAGATTCCTGACCTAAGGAAGATAATATACTGGGACCCGAAGGGCTTATGGAATTATGAGGAGCCCCTTCTTGCCAGCTTTGAGGAGGTTGAGCAGGCGGGAAGGGAGTATGAGAAGGAAAATCCCGGTCTTTTTGAGGAACTTCTTGAGAAGGGGAAGGAGGAGGATATAGCTGTCTTCTGTTATACCTCCGGGACGACGGGTCTTCCCAAAGGGGCGATGCTTCCCCACAGGAGCCTTATAAAGATGGCTGAGATATTGGCTTCCGCTGATAGGGTTGAGGAGGGGGAGGATTATTTATCGTACATATCCCCGGCGTGGGTAACGGAGCAGATTTTCGGCATATCCATGGGTCTTATAAAAGGGCTTGTTGTGAATTTCCCTGAGGAGCCCGAGACCGTTCAGCAGGATATAAGGGATATAGGTCCGAGGAGGCTTTTCTACGGGGCGAGGCTCTGGGAGAGCCTTGCTTCCCTCATACAGGTGAAGATAGCGGAAACGACGGCTCTCAAAAGATTTTTCTACAACCTTGCGATGAAGGTTGGCTACAAGGTGGCGGAGTGTAAGGAGAAAAGGAAATCCGTGGGTCCCCTCCTCAAGTTCCTCTATCTCATAATGCACTTTCTTGTCTTCAGACCCTTAAAGGATAAGATAGGGCTTTTGAGGCTGAGGTCGGGTTATACGGCGGGCGCCGCGATAGCTCCGGAGACGATGAAACTTTTCCACGCCATGGGTGTTAATCTTAAGAACCTATGGCGCGACGGAGATGGGGATCATATCCATGCACAGGGATGGAGATATAAGATATGAGACCGTCGGCAAGGTATTTGAGGGCAATGAGGTAAGGATATCCGAGGATGGGGAAATAATGGTGAGGGGACCCATGATCTTCGCGGGATATTACAAGGACCCTGAGGGGACGAAGAAGAAATTCAGAGACGGATGGTATCTCACGGGCGATGCCGGGTATATAGATGAGGAGGGGCATCTTATATACTGGGACAGGGTTGAGGAGCTTATAGAGCTCCCCGATGGGACAAAATTCTCTCCCCAATTCATAGAGGTGAGGCTCAGGTTCTCCCCTTATATAAAGGATGTTATGGTTCTTGGAGGGAAGGACAAACCCTTTGTGAGCGCTATAATAACCCATGATTATGAGAATGTGAGCAAATGGGCTGAGAAGAGGAGAATACCTTTCACAACCTATACCGACCTATCTCAGAAGCCGGAGGTTATAGAGCTTCTTCTGAAAGAGGTTGAGAGGGTGAACAGAGCTCTTCCCGATTCCGCGAGGATAAGGAAATTTGTGAGTCTTCACAAGGAATTTGACCCTGATGAGGCTGAGCTCACGAGGACGAGGAAGCTTAAGAGGAGCCCTCTTGAGGAGAAATATAAAGGTCTTATAGATGCCATATACAGCGGTGCTTCGAGGTACAGGGTGAGTGCTCAGGTTACATACAGGGATGGAAGGAAGGGGGTTGTTGAGACGGATGTTCTTATAAATGATGTTCCGGTGGAGGAGAGGGTATGAGACCGTGTGGTGTTTACAACACGAGATATGAGCAGGAGATAGCGATAGTGAGGACCGCATGGCAGTGGTTTTTGCTTATAGCATGTCTCCTCGCTTCATTCCTCATACCCTATTTCCTCCTCGGAGGTCATATTTTATCCGTTCTTATTGTTATAGGGATAACGATAATAGTTATGCAGGGCTTAAACATCCTCCTTGGCTATTGCGGTCAGATATCGTTGGGTCAGGTTGCCTTTATGGCTGTCGGGGCTTATTCATCGGGCATTCTTGCCGAGAGGTTTCATTTCCCGTTCCTTGCAGCCCTTATAT
>CAZTWH010000144.1:0-3028 GCA_964617575.1 uncultured Dehalococcoidia bacterium | reverse complement strand
AAGCAGGGGAGGTTCAGGCAGAACCTTCTCGGAAAGAGGGTTGATTACTCCGGAAGGTCTGTTATAGTTGTTGGACCCGAGCTCAAGCTACATGAATGCGGTCTTCCTAAGAAGATGGCTCTTGAGCTCTTCAAGCCGTTTGTTATAAGGAGGCTTATAGCCCGCGGTCTTGCCCACAGCATAAGGAGCGCCAAGAGGATGGTTGAGAGGGCGAGACCCGAGGTATGGGAGATACTGGAGGAGGTTGTGAGGGACCACCCCGTTCTCCTCAACAGGGCTCCAACTCTTCACAGGCTCTCCATACAGGCTTTCATGCCCCGTCTTATAGACAGCGAGGCTATTCAGCTTCATCCCCTCGTATGTCCCGCCTTCAATGCGGACTTCGACGGGGATCAGATGGCTGTTCATGTTCCCCTATCCAAGGCTGCGATATACGAGGCTAAGGAATACATACTGAGCACAAAGAACATGCTCCTCCCCTCATCCGGGGAGCCGATAGTGGCTCCGACCCTTGATATAGTCTTCGGATGCTACTGGCTCTCCCTTGTAAGGAAAGGTGTGAAGGGGGAGGGAAGGCTTTTCTCAAGTTTTGATGAGGTGAAACTCGCCCATGAGTTCGGGGAGGTTGACCTTCACGCCCTTGTTAAAGTGAAGGCTCCCTGGGGCGAGAAGATAGAGACGACACCCGGGAGGATAATATTGAACGAAGCCCTTCCTGAGGAACTCAGATTCGTAAACGATGTTGTGGATAAGAAAAAGCTCAAAAACCTCGTGGCCGAGAGCTACAGGCTTCTCGGGAATGAGAGAACTGCTGAGATGCTTGACAGGATAAAGGAGCTCGGCTATCACTACGCCACCCTTTCGGGGATGAGCATGTCCATAAACGACCTCGAGATACCTCCTGAGAAGAAGGAGTATATAGAGGAGGCTGAGAGGGAATTATCCAAGATAGAGAGACAGTATGAGAGGGGTCTTATAACGGATGAGGAGAGATATAGAAGGACGGTTGACCTCTGGGACAGGGTTGTGAAGGAGCTAACAAGGAAACTTGAGGAGAAGCTCGACCCCTTCTCATCCATAGCCATGATGGCGAACTCGGGCGCGAAAGGCAATATAACCCAGATAAGGCAGATGGCTTGCATGAGGGGGCTTATGAGCGACCCCTCCGGGAAGATAATAGACATGCCCATAAGGTCAAGCCTTAAGGAGGGTCTTCCTGTTCTTGAATACTTCATATCCACCCATGGGGCGAGGAAAGGTCTTGCTGACACCGCCTTGAGGACATCGGACTCCGGTTATCTTACGAGGAGGCTTATAGATGTCGCCCACGAGGTTCTTGTGAGGGAGGAGGATTGCGGGACGGATGAAGGTATATGGATAGAGGAGAAGAAGGATGCCCTTCTCCCTCCGTTTGAGGAGAGGATTCTCGGAAGGATAGCCCAGCAGGATGTTGTTCACGATGGGGAAGTTATTGTTAGGAGGGGTGAGGAGATAGATGAGGAGAAGGCTCAGAGGATAAAGGAGCTCGGGATAAGCAGGGTATATGTTAGGTCGCCCCTCACCTGCAGGACCCATGGTGGGGTTTGCAGGCTCTGCTACGGGAGGGATATAGCGAGGAGAGGTCTTATAAGGCTGAGGGAGGCTGTTGGTATAATAGCAGCCCAGAGCATAGGGGAGCCGGGGACCCAGCTGACGATGAGGACCTTCCACACCGGAGGCGTTGCCGGATATGATATAACCCTCGGTCTTCCGAGGGTTGAGGAGCTTTTCGAGGCTCGCGTCCCCAAGGGTCAGGGATATATATCCGATATAGATGGGGTTGTCAAGATAGAGAATACGGAGGAGGGGAGGAGGATAAGGGTTATAAGCACCCATACATATGTTGACGGCTATCCGATACCTGAGGGGTACAGGATAGTCGTTGAGGATGGAAAAAGGGTTGATGCCGGGGATGTTCTCGCCGTCCCCGAGGATGGGGAGAAAAAACCGATAAAAGCAAAGGTCTCCGGAACCTGTGAGGTTGAGGAGAACAGGGTATATATAAGGTATGATGAGAAGGTTGAAAGGGATTATCTCGTTCCCTTCACGACATACATCCTCGTGAGGGATGGGCAGGAAGTTAGAGCAGGGGATCAGCTCACGGAAGGACCCCTAAATCCCCATGATATATTGAGGATAAAGGGGAAGGAAGCCGTTCAGAGATACCTTATAGATGAGATACAGAAGGTATACAGGTCCCAGGGTGTAAGCATACATGACAAACATATAGAGGTGATAATAAGGCAGATGATGAAATGTGTGAGGATAGATTCGCCCGGAGACACCGAATTCCTTGCCGGGGACCTTGTTGAGAGGTGGGAGTATGAGGAGACAAATGCGCGTGTCCTCGCGAGCGGTGGGGAGCCGGCGACAGCCCATCCCGTTCTCCTCGGCATAACAAGGGCTGCTCTCACGACATCAAGCTTCCTCTCAGCCGCATCCTTCCAGGAAACAACGAGGGTCCTCACGGATGCGGCGATAAGGGGGGCTGTGGACAGACTTTTCGGTCTTAAGGAGAATGTAATAATAGGAAAGCTTATACCCGCGAGGGTTGATATAAAGCTTGAAGATGATGGAGATAAAGAAGACATACAACCCGAGGGAGGTGGAGGGGAGGATATATGATTTCTGGCTGAGGAAGGGTTATTTCACACCAAAAATAGACCCAAAGAGGAAGCCCTTCGTCATAATAATGCCCCCTCCGAATATAACAGGCGAGCTTCATTTGGGTCACGCCCTCACCACAACTATGGAGGATATCCTGACAAGATGGAGGAGGATGGAAGGGGATGTGGTCCTATGGCTCCCCGGAGAGGACCACGCCGGCATAGCGGCGCAGACTGTCGTTGAAAATGAGCTTCTCTCAAAGGGGATAAGAAGAAAAGACCTCGGGAGGGAGAAGTTCCTCGAGAAGATGTGGGAGTGGGCGAATAAATACCGCAAAATTATAAAGGAACAGCATATGAAGCTCGGAGCCTCCTGCGACTGG
>CAZTWH010000143.1:0-3043 GCA_964617575.1 uncultured Dehalococcoidia bacterium | reverse complement strand
TGTCCCTTATGCCGTAAAATATCCCGGTTAAAGGATTTCCCTTCGTCCACTCCCTTAACTTCTCATCAAAAAGGCTCATCCCACGACTTCATAAACCCAGGATATATAATCCTCGCTCCCATCCACCCGAAAATATAATATCTCGGGAACCTCGTAGGGATGAATCTCCCTTATCCTCTCCATAACCTCCCGAACCTTCTCCCCGCTCGTCTTCATAATGAGAACCTCCTCATCCTCCCTGTTCACCTCCCCCTTCCATACGAAAAAAGATTTCACATCCTTTATTATGTTAACACATGCTATTTTTCTTTCCTCGACGAGGGTTTTGGCTATTTTTTCGCCCGCTCCTTTTGGCGCTGTTGATATTATGATATAGACGCTCATCTCCTAAAACTATATCACAAAGATGGAGATAATTTTATCGCCGAGGAAGAGGAAGAGGATTGAGGAAATGGAGAGGAAGGGGATGAATGGTATTTTATCCTTAGGTTTTTTTCTTTTCCACATGAGGAGGAAGATGGCGAAGGCTCCTCCTATTAGCCATGACAGGGTGATTGAGCCTATTATTTTCGGGAATCCCAGGAACATGCCCGTGAGGGCTCCAACCTCCACATCCCCCCACCCTATTCCCCCCCTTGATATGAGAAGCGGGATAAAAAACATGAGAAAGCCCGCCCCCATACCTATCAGGGATTCCCTCCAACCCTCGGGTGAGAGGAAAAAGAGGATCGGGAAGAAGGGATAGGTCAGAATCTTCGGGACATTTAAACTTTCCAAGTCTATCGAGGCGAGGACTATAAGGAGAGATGAGAAAACCATCCCGGAGAGGAGGGAAAGGGAGAGATCAAATTTTATAAAAAGAAACATAAATATGAGGGCGGTCCCCACCTCGACAATAAACACCCTCAAAGGTATCCTCGCTCCGCATGTCCTGCACCTTCCCTTTAAAGCTAAATAGCTTATTATTGGGACAAGCTCATAGGTTTTGAGCCTTCTTTTACACGCTGGGCAGAAGGATGGAGGATTTACTATGGACATTCCTTTCGGGAGCCTATCAATAACTACATTCAGAAAGCTTCCGAAACAGGCGCCGAGGGTGAAGAAGAGAAAGGACACAATAAAAATGGCAGCGGAGGGATTCGAACCCCCGACGCAAGGCTTATGAAGCCTCCGCTCTGCCGCTGAGCTACGCTGCCCATTTTTTATTTTATAAAGGGGAGGAATTTCCGTCAAGGTGATGTTAAAATTATGGGGGATGGAGATAAAGGGAAGAAAACTTGTCCTCAAAAAAGGGGATATAACCGAGGAGGAGGTTGACGCGATAGTCAATGCGGCGAATCCTTATCTCAGGGGTGGAGGGGGAGTTGATGGGGCTATACACAGGAAGGGCGGACCCTCCATAATGGAGGAGTGCAGGGAGATAATGAGGAGGAGGGGAGGAAGACCCCTCGAGAGGGGTGAAGCTGTTATAACGGGAGGAGGGAAGCTAAAGGCGAAATATGTCATCCACACAGCCGGACCCGTTTGGATGGGAGGGGATAAGGGGGAACCCGAGGCTCTCAGGAGGGCTTATACGGAGAGCCTAAAGCTCGCAACATCGAGAGGGCTTAAAACCATATCCTTCCCATCGATAAGCACGGGCGCTTATGGCTACCCGGTCAGGGAAGCCGCAAGAGTTGCGATAAAGGCTATAATCGACTTCCTTAAAGGAGAGGAGGCGCCTGAGGAGGTGAGACTCGTTCTTTATGATGATGAGACCTACAGGGTTTATGAGGAGGTTCTGAAGGAATATGGTGAGGGAAATCCTTGAGAGGGCTGTCTCCGAAGGTGCCTCCGATGTCCATATGGCTCCGGGCGCTCCCCCTTTTATAAGGGTTGATGGTATCCTCAAACCTCTTGAGGGGAAACTTTCGCCGGAAGATGTCGAGAGGGCTGTTCAGGAGATTCTCCCGCAAGAGGATATAGACAGGCTGTCCAAGGATAAGGAGATTGAGACATCGTTCAGTATCCATGGTCTATCGAGGTTCAGGTTATCCGTTTGCTTCCAGAGGGGAACCCTGAGCATATCGATAAGGGTTCTTCCCTTCAAAATCCCGTCTCCTGAGGAGCTCGGCATCCCTGATATAGCGAAATCCCTTGTTGAAAAGGAAAGGGGGCTTATTGTTGTGACGGGACCCGCGGGAAGCGGCAAGTCAACAACGATAGCATCCCTTCTCGAGTACATGAATATGAATTTGAGAAGAAGAATAGTCACGATAGAGGACCCTATAGAGTATCTTTTCGAGAACAAAAAGTGCCATATAATTCAGAGGGAGATAGGGAGGGATGCCTTATCCTTCCCGAGGGCTTTAAGGCATGCTTTGAGGCAGGACCCCGATGTCATATTTATAGGAGAGATGAGGGAGCCGGAGACCATAGGCATAGCCCTGACAGCAGCGGAGACGGGTCATCTCGTCCTCTCGACCCTTCACACTTCCGGCGCCGTGGAGGCTCTGGCGAGGATAATAGACGCCTTCCCCCCGCATGAGAGGGATGGGATAAGGCTTCAGCTATCCGAGGTTATAGAGGGCGTTCTATTTCAGAGACTCCTTCCGAAGAGGGAAGGGGGAAGAGTAGCCGTATTTGAGACCCTCGTCGGCTCAAAACCCGTGAGGAACCTCGTAAGGGAGGGGAAACTTCACCAGATAAGGTCTTTTATGGAAATGGGCAGGGACGGCATGCAGACCTTTGAAATGGCTCTCCAAAAACTCAAGGACTTGGTCGCTTAGGCACGCTTCGGGACCTTAAACTCAAACTTCCCATCCTTTTCATCAACCACAACCTCATCCCCCTCCTTTACATCACCCTTCAGGATAAGGGATGAGAGTTCGGTCTCTATCTCCTTCTGTATAACTCTTCTCAGAGGTCTTGCGCCCATAAGCGGGTCAAACCCCTTCCTGGAGAGAAGCTCCTTCGCCCTATCCGTCAGGGTCACCTTTATCTTCTGATCCTCAAGCCTTCTGTTCAGCCTCTCTATGAGTATATCAAGTATCTTGAATATCTC
>CAZTWH010000142.1:0-3044 GCA_964617575.1 uncultured Dehalococcoidia bacterium | reverse complement strand
ACTACGATAAATTCATAATAAGAGGCTTCGACAGGGTGATAAATATATGGGGAGCGGACCACCAGGGTCATGTAAATAGAATAAAAGCAGCAATCCAAGCCTTCGGCATAGACCCATCCCGACTTCACATAATAATATTTCAGATGGTGAATTTGAAGAAAGGAGAGGAATTTATAAAGGCTTCGAAGAGGGCGGGTGAGCTTATAACATTGAGGGAGCTTATAGATGAGGTTGGGAGGGATGTTGCGAGGTTCTTCTATCTTCTGAGGACATCTGACAGTCAGATGGAGTTTGACCTTGAGCTTGCGAAGAAGGAGTCGATGGACAACCCTGTTTACTACATTCAGTATGCTTATGCGAGGATATGCGGGATACTGAGGCATGCTGAGGAGAGGGGTGTTTCGGCTTCGGGGGATATTTCCCTTCTCTCATCCCAGCCGGAGATAGAGCTTATAAAGAAGCTTATAGAATTCCCGGAGATACTTGATATATGTGTTAGAAGCCTTGAGCCCCATTATCTTCCCTTTTACCTTCACGAGCTTGCGGTTGCGTTTCACAATTTCTACACCCGGTGTCGTGTTATATCTGATGATGATGAACTTTCGAGGGCTCGTTTGAAGCTTGTTTTAGCCTCAAAGATAGTCATCGGGAAGGCTCTCAAGATTCTCGGAGTATCCGCTCCAGAAAGGATGTGAATATCTCGGGTGTAGATGCTATTATTGAGGGGCTTTCGAGGCTCATGTCTCCACCTTCCCTGTTTTTAACGATTCCTCCCGCCTCCTCGACTATAAGCCATCCCGCCGCTATATCCCACGGGTATATATTCAGGTGGAAGTATCCGTCGAGCCTACCCATCGCCACCCATCCGAGACCTATCACACATGAGCCCATTATCCTTATGGACCTAACATCTTTCCAGAGTTCGAGAGCCTTCCTCAGGGTCTCCTTCCCGAACTCCTCCTTGTAGCCGAGGTCGAGACCTATTACTGATAGGGAGAGCTCTTTTCTGTGGGAGACCTCTATCCTTCTTCCGTTCATAAATGCTCCCTCTCCCTTTAAAGCCCAGAAAAATTCCTCCCTCATGGGGTCGAGGATTATTCCCATGAGGGGCTCTTTCTCGAAGAGGGCGAGGGATATCCCGAGATGGGGTATCCCCTGAACAAAATTATTCGTCCCATCTATGGGATCAAGGACCCAGAAGAGACCTTCCGGTCTTCCCTCCCTCTCCTCGGACAGAAAACCTATACCCGGGTATTCTTTGGATAGCCTCGATATTATAAAATCCTGAACTTTTAGATCCATCTCGCTTAAGGGATTTTTCTTTCCCTTCAGGGTGAAACTTCCGCCGCCGAGCCCCTCCCTTATCATCTTCCCCGCTTCCTCGAGGACGGAGAGGGAAAATTTGAGAGCATTCTTCACCATAGAATCCCTACCTTCTCCTTTACCTCCTTTATCGTCTCCTTCGCTATCCTTCTCGCCCTATCAGCCCCGTCTATAAGAATATCCTTCACAAGCTCCTTCTCCTCCTCAAACTCCTTCCTCCTCTCCCTTATAGGCTCAAGCTCCCTGTTTATCCCCTCAGCGAGAAGCTCCTTGCAATCAACACAGCCTATGCCGGCTTCCCTGCATTCCCTCTCTATATAGGAAATCTTATCAGGGTTGAAAAATCCGTGGAGCCTGAAGACATTGCACCTCTCCGGATGCCCCGGGTCCTTCCTGTATCTCCTCTCAGGGTCCGTGAACATGGAGAGAACCTTCTCCCTCGTCTCCTCCGGGCTTAAGGCTATCTCTATCTCATTTTTGTAGCTCTTGCTCATCTTCTGGAAGCCATCTATACCGAGGATAAGAGGCGCGTTCGTTAGCTTAGCCTCAGGCTCGGGGAAGGTGTATCCGAAAATATTATTGAACCTTCTCACTATCTCCCTCGCCAGCTCAAGGTGGGGAAGCTGATCCTCCCCAACAGGGATGACCTCCCCCTTATAAAGAGCTATATCCGCTGTCATAAGAACAGGATAGCCGACAAGACCGTAATTCACATTATGGGGCTGCATCCTGACTTTCTCCTTGAAGGTCGGAACCCTCATAAGCCATCCCAAAGGCGTTATCATTGAGAAGATGGTGTGAAGCTCCGTAACCTCCGGCACCCATGACTGGACGAAGAGGATGGATTTCTTCGGGTCAAGACCGCAAGCGAGCCAGTCGAGCATCATCTCATATATATTCGGCTTTATCTCCCTGGAATCCTCTATGGTTGTTAGGGCGTGAAGATCGACTATACAGTATATGCATTCATATTCATCCTGAAGCGCCACATAATTTCTTATGGCGCCGAGGTAGTTCCCTATATGCTGTCTCCCCGTAGGTCTCGCTCCCGAGAAAACCCTTCTCATTCCCCGAGATTTAGTTTAGCATAAAAGGGGATGATAAGGGAGTTTGATGGAAAAATCCCGAGGATAGATGAGGGTGCTTTTATAAGCGAGGCGTCCTACATAATAGGGGATGTCGAGATAGGGGAAGGGACGGGCGTGTGGTACGGAGCGGTTATAAGGGGGGATATGGGGAGGATAAGGATAGGGAGAAACTGCGAGATAGAGGATAATGTTATCCTCCACTGCGGGAAGGAGGGGATAGAGATAGGGGATGAGGTCATTATAGGTCATGGCGCCGTAATACACGGCGCGAAAGTAGGGAGGAGAACCGTTATAGGAATGGGCTCGATAATCCTCGACGGCTCGGAGATAGGTGAGGAGTGCATAATAGCAGCGGGCACCCTGATACCTCCGAATACGAAAATACCAGCCCGAAGCCTTGTCATGGGAAACCCCGGCGAGATAAAGGGAAGGGCTCATAGGCTCGAAGAGCTTATAAAGAGGCATCACGAGTTTTACACCCCCGTTAAGGAGAAATACAGGGGTAAATAGATTATAATTTTATTTGACGGGAGGGGAGAAAATGGCGGAGAAGGTATTTCTCACGGAAGAGGGTTATAAGAAGCTAAAAGACGAGCTCACATATCTCCAGACCGTCAAAAGGAAGGAGATAAC
>CAZTWH010000141.1:0-3069 GCA_964617575.1 uncultured Dehalococcoidia bacterium | reverse complement strand
TGAATTTTTCAGGGCATTCATGCCCCTCCCCTTCCCCCTCATATTCCTGTTCAAGATGGATGAGATAAAGATGACAACTGCTATAGCCGATACAAGACCTGCGAGATAAAGGGCGAATTGCTGTGAACCCTCTATTCCGAGGAAGAGATTTCTATCTGTGGAGAAAAAGAAGATATATGCGCCCAATGTTATAAAGGAGGCGAGGAAAATATTGAGCCTTTTATTTTTTACGAGCCAGAGACCGCGAAGCTCGGAGAGGCTCGCCCCTATCTCTATCATCCCTATAAAGGAGAAAAGAAGCCATATAAAATAATCAAGAAAAGGATTGCCTGTCGTCAAAACTCCTCCTCTCAAATACAAGCCTTCTTATAGCCTCCCTCCTGTCGGGAGCCTCCGACCATGTTTGGATGACGGTTGGAAGTTGTTTTAAACCAACAACGATGGGTATGGCTATCGAGGATACAAGGTAAAAGATGAAATCGGGGTCCCCACCGAGGAAGACCCATGAGAAGAGAGGGAGGAGGAGAAAACCTATGGCTGAGGAGAAGCTCGCGTTCCTCGTTATGAAAAACGGTATGGATATGACTCCGAGACTTGAGAGCGTGGGAAAAGGCATGAGGGATAAGAGATAACCTATCGCGCATCCGGCCCCCTTCCCTCCCCTGAATTTCAGAAATAAAGGAAAATCATGCCCGAGAACACAAAATATCCCGGAGAAAAGATAAACCCATATAGGGACACCGAAAGCCCGCGCTACGAAAAAAGCCCCTGCCCCCTTCCCGAACTCCAGAATCATACATAAAGCACCGGGGATGGCTCCGCATATCCTGTAAACATTCATAGCTCCCATATTTTTCGAGCCGACCTCCCTTATATCCACACCCCCAAAGACCTTCCCGAATATATACGGGAAAGGTATAGAGCCTATAAGATAAGCCGATATCACCGAAACCACGCAAGGAATCATCATCTCTTTTCTTCGGGGTAGACGGGAAGACACCATTTCATATATTTATCTACTTTCCCGTAAACCACATCAAGATATATTTCCTGAAGCTTCCTCGTTATGGGACCCATCTTCCCGTCCCCTATTTTCCTTCCATCTATCTCAACAATAGGCGTTACATAAGCTGCCGTCCCCGTGAAGAAGCATTCATCCGCTATATAAAGCTCGTATCTGTCCACCCTCCTCTCCACAACCTCTATCCCGAGCTCCTCCCGGGAGAGCTCCATTATCGTGTTCCTCGTAACCCCCACGAGTATCGATTCATATATGGGGGGCGTTATTATCTTCCCATCCTTCACCAGAAATATGTTCTCGCCCGAGCCCTCAGCCACATGCCCGTCCTCGGTAAGAAGTATAGCCTCGTCAAACCCCCTCTCTATAGCCTCCGTCTTGGCGAGGGCGCTGTTTATATAAATGCCCGTGATTTTCCCCCTCGGAGGTATCATGTCATCTGAGACCCTTCTCCATGAGGATACACAGCATCTAACACCCTTCTCGAAATCAAGATAGGGGGCGAAGGGGATGACGGTTATGGCTATATCGCATTCAAGGTCATGAAGCCTCACGCCCAGGGCTTCCGAGCTCTTATAAGCTATCGGTCTCACATAGAGGTCCTCCTTTATATTTGATTCCCTTATAAGCTCGACCGTTATATCGCAGAGTTCATCGATCGTATAGGGAAGCTCCATTTTCAAAAGCTTACATCCTTCCATAAGCCTTTCATAGTGTTCCCTCAATCTGAAGAGGTAGAGCTGACCCTTCTCCTTATTCCAGTGTCCCCTTATGCCCTCAAAGCAGGCTGTTCCGTAGTGGAAGGAATGGGTGAGTATACCTATCTTCGCCTCTTCAAGGGGGACGAACTCGCCTTTAAAGAATGCGTAATTCATACCCCTCCTATTCAAGAAAGTCTTTAAGTTTCTTTGACCTTGAGGGATGGCGGAGTTTTCTCAGGGCTTTTGCCTCTATCTGCCTTATCCTCTCCCTCGTGACATTAAAAGCCTTCCCCACCTCCTCGAGCGTCCTCGGTCTGTCATCATCGAGACCGAACCTCATCTTCAAAACCTCCCTCTCCCTCGGGGAAAGGGTTTGGAGGACCTCCTCGAGTTTCTCCCTGAGAAGCCTTCTCGATGCCGCATCTATGGGAGGTATGCTCTTCTTATCCTCGACGAAATCCCCGAGATGGCTCTCCTCCTCCTCACCGAGGGGTGTTTCGAGGGATACGGGCTGCTGGGATATCTTCAGTATCTCCCCCACCTTCTCCGGACTCATATCCATCTCCTTGGCGAGCTCAGCCTCAGTCGGCTCCCTCCCGAGTTCCTGGGAAAGCTTCCTGTAAACCCTTGATAATTTATTTATCGTCTCAACCATGTGGACGGGTATCCTTATGGTCCTCGACTGATCAGCTATAGCCCTCGTTATAGCCTGCCTTATCCACCAGGTGGCGTAGGTGCTGAATTTATATCCCTTCCTGTAATCGAACTTCTCAACAGCCCTTATAAGACCCATGTTTCCTTCCTGTATAAGGTCGAGGAGGGGAAGACCTTTGTTTATGTATTTCTTCGCTATGCTCACAACAAGCCTCAGGTTGGATTCCGTTAAGGTCCTCTTAGCCCTTCTCCCCCTCTCCTTTATCTCATCAAAGAATTTCTTAAATTTCTCCTCAAAGGGATAGAGGGCGCTTCTCACATCCTCATCCTCGGATATTCTCTCAAGCCTCTTCATATCCTTCGTCTTTACAACATAGTAGACCTCCTCGGGGAGGATGGATATGAGGAGGGAGAGGTCTACCAGGGCTTTTTCTACCTCCTCTTTTGATGAATCTGTTTTCTCCGCAATCTTCTGGAGCAATTTCTCATCTATTTTGCCGTCAAGGATATCCCTCAAATTTTTATTCTGGAGCCTTCTTTTGAGGTTCTTCGGCTTTATTCCGAGCTCTTTCTCGAGGGCTAAAAGAAACTTCCCCCTCTTCCCTATCTCCTCCAGGATTCCGAGGGCGAGGTCCACGGGGTTTCCTTTCTCCCTCTCAAGCTTCTCAAGGTATCTTCCCTCCTCGAGCTCCCTTG
>CAZTWH010000140.1:0-3115 GCA_964617575.1 uncultured Dehalococcoidia bacterium | reverse complement strand
AGGGAGGGGTGGGCGTTTCCCGTGAAAACTTTAAGCTCGCCGAACATCTATTTCCTCACCTCCCTTAATATTTTCTCTATAACGGGATTTATATCCCTCGATGTGTCGACAACAAAATGATTCCTCTTTATCGGCTCAAGCTGTCTTCTCATCCTCATATAAACCTCTATACCCGCATCGGACTTATCCTCAGGGTCGAGCCTCTTCTTCCTCCTCTCAAGCCTCTCCTTTATAACCTCGAAAGGAGCCTTAACCCATACTATTATGAGTTTCGCTCCGAGTTTTTCCGCGAGGTGGTAGAGGTATTCCCTGTGGAGCTCTATAAGGTTTGTTGCGTCGAATATAACGGGTATTCCTTTCGCGAGAAGTTCCTCAACGAGCATGTGGAGGGCTTTGAATAGCCTTGCGCTCTCCTCGGGGGAATAGGTGGGATTCGGGAAGAGGATCTTCCTCATCGCATCGCTCTCAATTATAACCGAGGGGAGCCTTTCCTTAAGCTTCCTTGAGAAGTATGACTTACCTGACCCGGGGAGTCCGCTTACGACTATAAGGTGAGGTCTCCAGCAAGGCTCGGGGAGACCGTCAAGGCTTTTCATCAAAATCTCAACATCCTCCTTCACTCCCATCCAACCCAATTTTATTCGAGCAAAAGGGTTTTTTGAAGAGGTGGGATATAATTTAATGGGATGGGGGAGGTTTTTTACAGGAAGTGGAGACCTAAAAGCTTTTCCGAGATCGTCGGACAGGAGCATATAACAAAAACCCTCCTCTCAGCTCTATCTCAGGGAAGGGTCTCCCACGCCTATCTCTTCTCGGGTCCGAGGGGAACGGGGAAGACAACCACGGGGAGGGTTCTGGCAAAGGCTATAAACTGCCCCAATAGAAGGGACGGGGAGCCCTGCAATGAATGCGAGGTCTGTCTTTCCTTCAACGAGGGAAGAGCCGTCGACCTTATAGAGATAGACGCCGCTTCCCACAGAAGGGTGGATGATGTCAGGGACTTACGGGAGAAGGTTAAATTTATGCCCAACTTCTCAAAGTACAAGGTATATATAATAGATGAGGTTCATATGCTAACGAGGGAAGCCTTCAATGCCCTTTTAAAAACCCTTGAAGAGCCTCCCCCGTATATAGTCTTCATCCTCGCTACAACGGAGCCTCACAGAGTTCCCCTGACAATCCTCTCGAGATGCCAGAGGTTTGAGTTCAGGAGGCTCTCCATATCGGATATCATGAAAAGGCTTAAAAGGATATGCGAGCTTGAGGAGATAGATTACGATGAGGAGGCTTTGAGGCTCATAGCCAGGGCATCCTCCGGCTCTTTGAGGGATGCGGAGAACCTCCTCGAGAAGCTTTATATATCCGGGAGCAGGATAAGCGCTGACCTCGTTATGGAGGAGCTGGGGATGATAGAGAGGGGGAAGACGAGGGAGCTATCGGAGGCTATAGCAAGGGGGGAGCTTGGCAGAGCCCTTAGAATAATAGAGGAGCTATATGAGGGGGGCGTTGACCTTCAAAAGTTCGCAAGGCAGTTTGTTGAATACCTAAGGAACATACTCCTTGTAAAAGGAGGGCTTGAGGAGAGCCTCGAGCTCACGAAAGAGGAGATAGAGGAGGCGAAAGCTCTCTCAAAAATATTTGAGCTTGAAACTTTATCATCAGCGATAAGGTCCTTCTCGAGGGCTGATTTCAGATACGACCCCCAATCACCCCTCCCCCTTGAGCTCTCCCTCCTCGAGGTGATCCCCCTTAAAGAGCCAGCCCCCCTCAAGGAGGAGAAGAGGGAGGAGAAGGTCCCCCGGGAGCTTGTTGAGGTTAAGAGGAGGTGGAATGATTTTATAAATTCCTTAAGAGGCGAAGGCTCGAGGGGAAATCTCGATGCCCTCCTGAGAAGGTCATGCGAGCCCGTTGCGATGGACGGGGAGACGATAGTTTTAGGATTTTATTACCCATTCCACAAGGAGAAGATAGAGAATCCGAAATATAAATTCCTCGTGGAGAGGAAGCTCAAGGATTTCTTCTCCCACCCATACAAGATAAAATGTGTCCTCATAGATAAAAAGAGGGGGGAGATAAAGGAGGACCCGGTTATAAAGGAAGCCCTTAAGGAGGGAGGGGTAATAGAGGAATGAGTTTCAACGATGACCTTTTAAGGCTCATAGATGAGCTGGAGAGGCTCCCCGGCATAGGGACGAGGAGCGCCCAGAGGATAGCTTTTTTCATACTTAAAGCTCCCCATGAGGATGTAAAAAGGCTTGTGGATGCTATTACGAGGCTCAAGGAGAATACGAAGTATTGCTCAATATGTCAGAACCTCACAAGCCAGGACCCCTGCTCGATATGTGATGATTACAGGAGGGATAGGGGAATTATATGCGTTGTCGAAAAGCCCATGGATGTCCTCGCCATAGAGAGGACGGGGAGGTACAGGGGTCTTTATCATGTCCTTCACGGTCTCATATCCCCCATGGACGGAATAGGTCCCGAGGATCTCAAGATAAATGAGCTCGTTGAGAGGGTGAGGAGGGAAAAGCCCTCCGAGATAATCCTCGCCTTAAACCCCAGCATAGAAGGAGACGCCACATCCCTTTACATATCAAGGCTCCTTAAGCCCCTCGGCGTTAGAATCACGAGTTTGGCAAAGGGCATCCCCTTCGGGGGAGAGCTTGAATACGCTGACGATATAACCCTGTCAAGGGCTTTGGAGGGGAGAAGGGAGTTTGAGGGATAAGCTCTACAGGATAAAGGGGATTATCTTAAGAAGAAAGGGAGATATCGTATCCGTTCTCTCGCCCGAAGGGAAGATGAGGCTTCTGGCAAAGGGGGCGGGGAAACCTCAGGCTAAGAAAACGGGTCATATAGAGACCCTTTCCCTATCCTCCCTCCTCATCCTCAGGGGAAGGGAGATGGATATAATAACGCAGGCTGAGATGCTCTCAGGCTTTGAGGATATAAAAAAGGACCCCGTAAAGCTCTATCACGCCCTCCTCATGCTCGAGCTTGCGGACAGGCTGTTCCCCGAGGGGGAAGGGGGGGAATTCTTCGAAGTTCTTCTCGCATCCTTGAAGGCGCTGTCCTCAAAAAGACCCGAGGTTGTGGATATAAAGTTCAAAAT
>CAZTWH010000139.1:0-3119 GCA_964617575.1 uncultured Dehalococcoidia bacterium | reverse complement strand
TGCCCTAAGAACATCTTTGGAGAGATGCCTTGCGGATAGGGTTGCCGCATAGGCGGGACAGAAAAGGTATTCTATATCCATAGCGCGAAGTATGGGAAGGACTATGGGTATACCATCGGACCAGACGATAGGTTTGCCCTCCTCACGAGCTTTTACAAGGTCCCTGTAGTATTCGTCAACAGCTTTCCCTATAAGGGCTATGCTTTTAAGCCTGTTTGTTCTCTTCATCTCCCACCCCTCAGCATCTCGATAAAAGCTCCTATCCTCGTTCTAACGCTTTCAAGGGATATTATCTCATGCTCGGTCTCTATCATTATATGGGGAATGCGCGCCTCATCAAGCCTCTTCCTGAGGTCGGGGTAGTAGAGCATGTGGGGCTCACAATATTTGACGATAAATATTATTATACCCTGAGCCCCCGTCCTCTCCTTTTCCTCTATAAGGTACCTCGCCCAGTCCTTTCCGGGCTCATATCTTGTGGGGCAGGGATAGGGGAGATCAAAATATCTCCTCGCCATGTTCTCTATCGGATCCCCTTCCTCCGGAAGCTCCGTGTTTATATATCTTGAACCCGTATAAAGGTCATCCCCCACTATAACGCCGCCCAGCTCCTCAACAAGGCTCACTATTTCGGGCTTTAAAGCCTGACAGAGATGCCCCGAGAGGTATACCCTCACCCCCTCCCTCCCATCCCTCCTCATGATCTCGTCCTTTAACCTTTCAAGCAGTTTATTATGCTCCTCCTTGGGATAAACCATGGAAGACATCACAAGGGCTACCATCTCCCTACCGCTCAAAACCCCGGGCTTTTTGACCCTTATATCGAATATCTCCTTAAGGAGCCTTCTGTTTCTGTTATATATCTTTATGCTCTCGAGGATATCCTCATCCCTTATCCTCCTTCCCGTAAAATCAGAAAGCTCATCCCTGAGTTTTCGGAGCCTCTCCACGGTGGGTTTAATCCTCTTATCCTCTATATCAAGGTACCAGAGCATATAAAAGAACGGTTTTTTCATATTTTTCCTCATCGCCTGAGCCATATACCTTATCTGCATGCACATATCGGATATTATAACCGCTTTGAGGAAATCGAGCTTGCCCTTGACAGCGAGGTCCACATTGCTCCTCGTGAAACCGCAGAAGAAGGGATAGAAGTGACCAAGACCCTGTGTGACGGGCTCAACGCTCTCCTGAAGGATTATGGGCGTAAGACCCGCAGCATGAACAAGCTCCTCAGGGAAGTGCATGGGCGTTATTCCGACGGCATCCGAAAGCTCCCTCGCCTTAAAATATGGGTCCGAAAGGACGGTCAAAATCTCCTCCATAATACCCCCTAATAGGGCACTACCCTTATATTATATTCCTTCAGGAGAGCTGTTGTAACCCCGTCGCCTTTTATGAGCCTTCTGGAGAATGTCCCGTCATATATCTCCCCGCATCCGCATGAAGGGCTTCTCCTCGCAAATATGGCTTCCTTTATATCCCTCTCCCTCGCTATCTTCAAAACCTCCTCCGCCCCTTTTATGAATTTTTCGGTAACATCCTCCCTCTTCTCCGTCATGACCTTAGCCCTCCCCTTTATAACATCCAATCCACCACCACCCACTATCTCGCTCCTGTCCCTCGGAGTGGGAAGACCTCCGAGAACCTCGGGGCATACGGGAAGAAGATTCCCCTTTTTATACTCCTCGACGAGCTCCGGTATAAGCTTCGACTTCCCATCATACCTGCAATTTATGCCAACAAGGCATGCGCTCACAAGCTTCATATCCTTAGCCCCTCAGCCTCATCCCTCGATATGGGATGGGCTTCAAATTCCTCCCCATCTACTTTTACAACACACCTCCCCTTTGAGTAAAGGGCTGTTAAGGATAAAGCTATCCTCCTTGACTCCTCATCCCAAGGATGGGTGAGAAGGGATGTCGTCTCGGGGGATGAGAGGAGAAGGTCTTTTTTCCCTTTCAAAGCTTGGAGCTTTTTCTCCTCAGCTTCGCTCCTCGCGACTATTATCCTGCTTTTTCCGCACTTGAAATGGCGACCTATTCTTAAGAGGAGAAGTTTTCTTATGGTTAGCCTCTCGTTTGATAGGAGGTCCCTCAGCCTTCTTGCGAACTCCTCATTCGTCAGGGGACACCCGCCCGCCGGGGAGAGATATTCCTTTATCCCGAGCCTCTCCGCGATCTCAAGCTGAGCCCTTCTCCTCCTCCCTGATATAGCGAGAAGCTCTTCCCTCTTTATAAAACCGAGCCTTTCCGGTTCCGTCGGGGGAAAGAGCCTTCCTGATAGGGGGCGGAGGACTTTCCCTAAAAGACCCGCTTCCTCCTCTATCACCCTTATTATCCTCTTATTCCTCTGGGTCATAGGTCTCTGTCCCAGAACCTCCCCTGTTATGACGAACGAAGCACCCTCCTTCTCCATCACCTCCTTAGCTTTTTTGAGCATAAGGATATGGCAATCCATACAGGGGTTCATACCCGAGCCGTATCCGTACATGGGCGCTTTAAGTATCCTTAAAAAATCCCTCCCGAGCTTTACGACCTTAAGGGGTGTCCCCGCCCCCCTTATCACCCTCCCAACTCTTTCTACCTCCTCATCGAACATGAAGGGGAGGGCGAAATATACACCCAGAACATCTATACCCTTTTCCATCACAAGCTTTGCGGATATAAGACTGTCGAGACCTCCTGATACGAGGGCTATAGCCTTCACCTCAGCAATCTCGCTACCTCCTCGGGCTCCATATCTATATCAACATCGTGGTGAAACCTCTCAAGAAAACCGGAATCACTCCTGTAAAAGGGGGAAAATCTGGGTCTCGCTATTATTTTCATATGAAGCCTGTAATAATAAAGGCTCTCATCCAGAGGTCCTGAGAAGCTCGAAAGATTAAAGGAGTTTATCCCCATCCTCGAATAGCCCCTTAAAACCCTGACGAACGCCTCTGAGAACTCAAGAATATCATCCCGAGAAAGCTCTATGAGGCTTGAGGCGTTTTTGAATATGAACATAACTTCCCTGTTTCCCTGGGGCGAGAAACTTGTGAGCACGAAAATCCCCTCCCCCTCGGATATAAACCTCTCCCCTCCCCTCTCGGCATCCATAAGCTCAAGCCAGTAATT
>CAZTWH010000138.1:0-3133 GCA_964617575.1 uncultured Dehalococcoidia bacterium | reverse complement strand
GGGGAAGCCCTTTGAAGAAGGAAGACGGGAAGTGTGAGGAGGAGAAGAAGGAGTGTTATAAAAATAAAAGCCCACTCCCATCCGAATCTTGAGATAAACCATTGAACAGGCATGGAGAATAGCTTCGAAAACCCTATCCCTACCATGGATATGCCGAGAACTGTCCCGTATTTCCTCACAAACCACCTCGATAGAAGAGCGGCGTGGGGGCGAAAAGCCCGCTATGCTTACACCAACACCGACAAGGATGCCGAAGGATATATATAAATGCCATACGCTTGTAGCGAGGGAGGAGAGGAATGTCCCGAGCGCTAAGACGCCGAGCCCTATGGGTATCATCCTCTTGGGTCCGAATCTGTCGAGGAGATAACCTGATAGGGGCGCCGATAGACCGTAGGATAGAAGACATACGCCGAATATCCCCCCTATAGCAGCCCTCGACCACCCGAAATCCTCAAGAATAGCTTTGAAGAAAACGGAAAAAGAATACCTCGTCCCATAGACAAGGAAGAAGGTTATGAAAGTTATCCCTACTACAACCCAGCCGTAATAGAACCCCCTTTTCACACCCCCTATGTTAAAATACGCTGGTTGCTCTTGACAACCTTCCGGGGGAGGTAAAAAATTAAGGGGGTGGATGCTGTTATAGGTGTCGATATAGGCTCGACCATGACCAAGGTTGTGGTCCTCGGGGATGGTATTTTGTCCTCCGTTATAGGTCCGACGGGTGCCGAGCACAGAAGGCTCGCCTATAAAGTGGTTGAGGAGGCTATGAGCAGGGCTTCCATATCCCCTCAGGATGTTTCCTACATAGTCGCGACGGGCTACGGGAGGATAAATGTTCCCTTCGCAGACCGCCAGATAACGGAGATATCCTGCCATGGACGGGGGGTATCCTATCTTTTCCCATCCGCTAGGACTGTTATAGATATAGGAGGGCAGGATTCAAAGGGAATAAAGCTTGAGGACGGAAGGGTGAGGGAGTTTGTGATGAACGATAAATGCGCTGCGGGGACGGGAAGATTTTTGGAAGTTATAGCGGAAGCTCTGGGGATAAGGCTTGAGGATATGGGGGATATATCCCTTAAGGCTAAGAACCCCGTTAAGATAAGCAGCACATGCACCATCTTCGCGGAGATGGAGGTTGTATCCCATCTCTCCGAGGGCGTTCCCGTAGAGGATATCCTTGCGGGTCTTCATGAAGCCATAGCTTCGAGGGTTTACAGCATGGTCGCGAAGCTTGGCATCGAGAGGGATGTTGTCATAACAGGAGGGGGGGCTAAAAATAAAGGTCTTGTCTTCGCCCTTGAGAAGAAGATAGGCTTTCCTCCCCTTGTTCCCCCCGAACCCCTGATAACAGGCGCCCTCGGGGCAGCCCTCTTCGCAAGGGATTTCTCAAAAAAGGAAGGAGCGAGAAGGAAGGAGAGGGACTTTGGGGAAACAAAATTCTTCACATGATATTTTCCTCGGGGTCGATATAGGCTCCATATTGACCAAAGCTGTGCTCCTCAGGGATGGGGAGGTTTTGTCCTACAAAATTATGCCCTCCGGCAGGGACTATGCGGGCGTATTTAATGAGATCAAGAACTCTCTCCTCGGGGGAGGGGAGGCTAAAGGGGAGGTGATAACAGGATACGGAACATCCAAATTATCCGTGAGGAGAGTGTCCGACCTTCTCTGCCACGGGAGGGGGATAAATTTCCTTTTCCCCGGCGTCAGGACGATCATAGAGATAGGGGGGCAGGCGAGCAGGGTTATAAGGATAGATGAGAGGGGGAAGGTTTTGGATTTCGTTGTGAGCGAGAAATGCGCCGCGGGAAGCGGGAGATTCCTTCAGGTTATAGCCAATGTCCTTAGGATACCCTTCGAGGAGATAGGGGAGCTATCGCTCAAGTCGAAGAACCCCGTCTCATTCACAACGGGATGCGCCGTCTTCGCTGAGACGGAGGCTATATCCAGAGTCGCTGAAGGCTACAGGGTTGAGGATATATTATACGGGGTTCATGTGTCCATAGCTACGAAGGTAAAGAGCCTTGTTGAGAGGATAGGTCTTGTGGGTGAGTGCGCGGTGACGGGCGGAGGCGCTAAGGATAAAGGTCTCATAAGAGCTCTTGAGGAAAAACTCTCCATTCCCCTCCTCATCCCGCCCGAGCCTCTCATAACAGGGGCACTGGGAGCCGCTATAATTGCTTCAGAGCAATCCCCCACCTCTCCCTGAACTTATCAAGAACACCCCTGTTCACAATCCCCCTCGGCACATAGCCCTTGAATACCCTTATAACCTCCTCAAGAGGTCTTCTTACAAGCTCCTCCCTCGATGTCTCGGAGTAATGCGCTGAGTGGGGAGTCACGACAACATTGTCCATGAAGAGAAGGGGATTGTCCATCGAAGGCGGCTCCTCCTCAAATACATCAAGCCCTGCCCCCGCTATCCACCCCTCCTTAAGAGCCTTTACAAGAGCCTTCTCATCTATTAACCCTCCCCTCGCCGTGTTTATTATATAGGCGGTTCTCTTCATCCTCCTCAGCCTTTCCTCATTTATAAGATGACGGGTCTCCTTTGATAGGGGAGCGTGAATGGATATAAAATCAGATTCCTCTATAAGTTTTTCAAGATCAACAGGTTCAACGCCCATCTCATCAAATACTTTCCTGTCAAGGTAGGGGTCATAGGCTATTATCCTCATCCCGAAGCCCTTAGCCTTGGGGACAAGGGCTCTCGCTATCCTCCCGAAGCCGAGAAGACCCAGAGTTTGACCTTTCAGCCTGAACATAGGGGGCCATATTCTATACCTTATCTCAGCTTTCTCGACGGAATCCCATTTACCCTCCCTCACAGCCCTCATGTTTTGGAAAATCTTCCTCGCACATGCGAGAATAAGAGCCATGGCGTGGTCGGATACCTCCTCAAGGCAGTAATCCGGGACATTCGACACTATTATCCCCATCTCCGTAGCGGCATCAACATCAACCCCCTCATACCCTATCCCTATGGTCTGGATTATCCTCACCTTCCTCATGTTCTCTATAACTCTCCTCGTTATGGGCTGAAGAACCGTCACCACGGCATCCGCATCCCGGGAAGCCTCTATTATCTCATCCTCATCCCTGCAGGGTATGACCTCGAGCTCGG
>CAZTWH010000137.1:0-3133 GCA_964617575.1 uncultured Dehalococcoidia bacterium | reverse complement strand
AGCCCGCGGTATGAAGACAACATCAACACCTTCCTTCTCAAGAAGGGAGAGGTCCCTCCCCTCATCCCTCGGATATCTATCATAATCCTCGCCCGGTCCGAACTGGGTCGGGTTGACAAAAATGCTCACAACGGTTGAGCTGTTATCCCCAACGCTTCTTCTCACAAGGGATAAATGCCCATCATGGAGATAACCCATCGTCGGAACAAAGCCCGAGGGTCTTCTCAATTTCTCCCTCTTCATCTCATCTATATTCCTTATAACCTTCATAGCTCCCTCTCGAGTTCGGAGATCATCTCCTCGCTCACCTTATATGTCTCCTTCTCGGTCGGAAACTTCCCGCCCCTGACCTCCTCCATATACTTCAGGATAGCTTCCCTTATTAAATCCCTGAGGACGAGGTATTGCTTTGCATGCCTGGGGACAAACTCCGTATAAAGACCGAGGATATCGCTTATGACCTGAACCTGACCATCACACCCGGGTCCCGAACCTATCCCTATGGTCGGGATAGATACCTTCCTCGTTATAAGGTCGGAGAGGGGGGATGGGACGAGCTCGAGGACTATCGAGAAGACGCCCGCCTCCTCAAGAGCCTTCGCATCCATAACAAGCCTTCTCGCCATTTCCTTCGTCTTCCCGATAACCTTATATCCTCCTATGGCGTGTATATACTGGGGCATGAGACCTATATGACCCATAACGGGTATACCACAGGATACGATTCTCCTCACCCTCTCCGCCACAACCTCCCCTCCCTCGAGCTTCACAGCCTGAGCGCCCCCCTCCTGTATGAACCTGCCCGCGTTCATAAGAGCCTGCTCATCCGAGAGATGATATGTCATAAAAGGCATATCACCCACAATAAGAGCCCTCCTTGCGCCCCTGACAACTGCCCTCGTGTGATGAAGCATGTCTTCCATGGTTACGGGTATGGTGCTCTCATATCCCAAAACAACCATCCCGAGGCTGTCGCCCACGAGAATCATGTGCACCCCAGCCTCGTCAACGAGCCTTGCTGTGACGAAATCATAGGCTGTGAGCATAACTATCTTCTCCTTCCCCTTCATCCCCCTTATATCATCAGCCGTAAGCCTCATACCTTTACCTCCAGAGCCCTGTTCTCCTCATCCACGAGAACGACCCTGGGCTTATGATGAAGAGCCTCCTCATCCGGCATCACCCTGAAGGAGAGGATAATAACTTTGTCTCCTTTCTGGACAAGCCTCGCTGCGGCGCCGTTCACCTCTATCTCCCCCCTCCCGCCCTCTATGGCATATGTCTCAAAGCGGGCGCCGTTATCCACATCAAGGACCCAGACCTTCTCATACGGGAGAATATCCGCAAGCCTCATAAGCTCCCTGTCTATGGTTATGCTCCCCTCATAGTGAAGATTCGTCCCGGTTACCTTCGCGCCGTGTATTTTCCCGCCGAGCATCTCTCTCATCCTCTCACCTCCAGGACTTCTTTTATCTCCGAAGCTTTTTTATCATCTATCCTCCCCTTGCGGAGAGCAACGGAGATGGTTATAAGCCCGAGCTCCCTGTATAAAGGGAGAAGCTCCGGATAACTCTCCCTGATTTTCTTTACATGAAGCTCTATCGTCCCCCTATCACCCCTCTCTATGGGACCCGTAAGGCAAACGGGTATGCCAAGCCTCTCCATATTCCTCAGGGTCCCCTTTATAAGGGGGAGGAGGAAATCGAGAGCCTCCTCCCTTTTTACGCCAAACCTCTCCCATATCGAAGTAGCCTTATCGACAAGGGCTACGAAATAGTTGGATACCATTACGCACGAGATATGATATAAAGGCTTATCATCGGGGCTTATCTCTATAGCCCTCCCCCCGAGGAGCTCGACGATCTTATAGAGGACATCCTTAATCTCCCCCTCTATCGAGAAAAAGGAGCCGGGAAGGTTATTAAGAGCCTCTTCAGGGCTTGAAAAGCTCTGAATGGGGTGAAGAACCCCCACCTTCGCTCCCATCTCCTTCGCGGGGAGAAGAGCCTCCGATGACAAAGAACCGCTCATATGGACAGCCATCTTCCCCTCCCCCCATTTGAGGGAAGACGCGACCTCGCCTATTACCCCGTCCGGCGTAGTTATGAAAACAAGGTCCGATAGATCAACAACTTCCTGATTCGATACGGCTTTAAACCCCTCTATCCTCCCCTCCAGCCTCCTGGATGAAATTCCCCTCCTTGATGAGCCCGCGACCACCTTAAGACCCGCCCGGGATAGCTTTATAGCCATAGCCGTCCCGAGGGTCCCCGTTCCTATAATCCCCACCCTAATTCCTTTGATGAAGGTATCCCCCATATCCCCTCCGCCTTCTTAACAGCCCTGAGTATAGCCTCGGAAACAGCCTCCTGTGCGAGAAGACCCAAAAGGGAGAGTTCTATCTTCCTCTTCTCACATGTTGATACGGCGAATATAACATCACCGTCATATATTGTGTGGGAAGGGACTACAACCCTCCCTACGCCACCTCCGGCCATCTTAGCGAGGAGATTGACCTCCTCTTTCGTTAGCTCCGAATTTGTCGCCACCAGAACGAGGGTTGTGTTCATGGGGAAGGGCTCTATTCTCATCCTCAAAGCCTCCTCCATGCTTATAAACCCCCTATCCCCCCTAACGCCCGCTATTATCCTCCCCGAGATGTCCCTCACCTCCCCGAATGAGTTGACGACAGCGAGGGCGCCCACCTTTACATCCCCGAGCCTCTTTATGCTCGTCCCGAGACCACCTTTCGTAGCCCTCTCCACACCCAAAGCCTTTCCAACGGTCGCACCCGTCCCTGCCCCATATGTTCCCTCTTCGAAATCCTGTGATGCGGAAAGACAGGCGTTATAGGCATCCTCGGGCGAAGGTTTCTTATCCCTCCCTATATGCAGGTCAAAGATTATGGCTGCGGGAACTATAGGGACCTTAAAACCCCTCGCATCATAACCTATTCCCCTCTCGGAGAGAAACTCCATAACACCTTTTGCTGAGTCGAGACCGAAGGCGCTACCGCCCGAGAATAAAATTGCATGAGCTCTGCTCACAAGATTTGCGGGTCTTAGAAGCTCTATCTCCCTCGTCCCCGTAGCACTCCCCCTCACATCCACCCCGCACGGAAACCCATCCCCGA
>CAZTWH010000136.1:0-3163 GCA_964617575.1 uncultured Dehalococcoidia bacterium | reverse complement strand
CTCCACCTCCCCCCTCCTCTCATCCCCCTTAGCCACAAGTCTCAATATATCCTCCTCAAGCCTCCTTAAGAACTCCTCAGCCCTTCCGAGGGAGAGCTCAGCCCCGTCAAGCTCCCTCTTTTTCTCCTCATATATCTCAAGAGCCTTTATCCTCCTCCTAAGACCTTCATGATAATGGGGGTCGTAGGATATATCCCTTATCCTCTCCTCAAGCTCCTTTATCTTCTTCTCAGCCTCCCTCCTCCTTTGAAGACCCCTCGTTATCTCCCCCTCCCTCCTAGATATAAAATCCATCCTCTTCGATAGCTCCTTTCGCCTCCTCTCCCTCTCCCTCCTCCTCTCAATAAGAAAAGCCTCCTCCCTCTCCCTCCCCTCAAGAAGAGCCACCTTCTCCACCCTCTCCCTCTCCATATCCCCCTCAATCCCCCTCCTCTCTTCAAAAGTGAGAGACTTCCCGCAAAGGGGACAGTTTCTCCCATCTTTCCTTAAAAGCTCAAGTTTCCTATCAAGCTCATCTATAATCCCCTTAAGCTCCCCCTTCTCAACCCTTATGACGCCGAGCCTCTTCTCTATATCCCTTACCTCATCATCAATACGAGAGAACTCCCCCTCAAGACCCTCCCTCTCCTTGAGAATCTCCGAAAACTCCCCTTCCGTCGGGAGACCTTCAACCTCCTTCCTCAGAGCTTCAAGCTCCTTCTCAAAAATTCTAACCTCCCTTAATTTCTGCGATAGCTCAGCTTCTTCCTCCCTCAGAGATTTAAGTATCTCGTATTTCTTCTCTATTTCTTCCTTCCGGGATACAATTTCCCTATACCTTTCTATCTCACCTTCAAGTTTTTCCTTCTCCCTCTTCCTCCTCCTTATATCATCCTCAATTTCCAGAAGCTCTTTCTCCATTCTCACAAGCTCCTTTCTCCTGTTATCGAGGAGTAATTTTTTGCTCTCAAGCTCCTTAAGTTCCATTTCAAGGGGGGAGATTTTCCTTTCAAGGTTTTCGACCTCCCTTTTCACCTCATTTAGTTTCTCCTCAAGCTCCTTTCTCTTTGTGAGCTCCTCCTTTATATACGAGAGTTTTCCTTCGAGCTCTCTTCTCTCTCCCTCTATTTCCTTAGCCTTCTCCTTCGCTTTTTCCTCAGCTTTTTCGTATTTCTCGAGGTTCAGGATACGGAAAAGTATATCTTTTCTCTCCTTTGATGTTCTCTTTGTGAACTCATCAGCCCTGTTCTGGAGGATGAAGGAGCTGTTTATGAATGTATCGTAGTCCATACCTATTATCTTTTTGATCCGTGATTCCGCTTCCCTGACGCCTGTTGAGAGCTTTCTTTCCCCGTCCCGGGTTATGAGGGAGAGGAGGAGGCTTGTTCTCCCTCCCTTCTCTCTTCTTCTCACGACTTTATATCTCTGACCTTTATTTTCGAACATGAAGAGGACCATCATTTCCCTTTGACCTTTATGTATGAGCTCATCCTGCTCGACCCTCGCCCTTCCCCAGAGGCTCCAGGTTATGGCGTCGAGGATTGTAGATTTCCCCGCCCCGTTCTCTCCGCAGAGGCACCATATATCAGATGACTCGAAGTCTATCTCCTCGTCCCTGTAGCACATGAAGTTCATCATCCTCAGTTTTACGGGAATCATCCCATCACCCCCTTATCTCGAGAGGCTCCCCCCTTCTCGGTATCACCACATTTATGTTTCTGAGATTTAAAAAATCCTCGGGGTTCTCGGTATGAATTGGCATAAGGTATTTCGGATTTATCTCCTCTATCATCCATATTATATCCTCCCTCGATGCATGCCCTGAGGAGTGGAAAAATCTTTCTTCCTCCGAAAGACCTATCCCTTTTATCTCGAATCTATAAAGCCAGTTCTTGAGCCTCTCCATATCTATCCTCTCCTCCTCATTATGGGGCTCGCTTGATGAATAGAGGTATATGCCTTTTCTCGGTTTTATGCTCACAAGCTCGTTTATGTCCCAGAAGCTGAAGCATAATATGAAATCTCCCTCATTTTCTCTTATCTCCCTTGGTCCTATTTCCTTTGATCTGAATTTTTCAAGGGTCCTCTCCCATCCCTCCTCTCTTACCTTCGCCTTCCTGTATATGAGGATATCGGGGTGTTCGGGGGATGGGTATTCGGGGGAGAGGAGATTAAGGGAGTAAAGAAGATAGGCGTCCTTGGGGAGGATAACAAGCTTTCTTTTTGTTATCGAGGCTATTTCGAGAAATAACATGAGCCTCTCCACATTCCTCGGTCCGAAATCCGTTATGACGAGGGAATCCTCATCCTTTATAACCCTGAGGGAATTATGGAAAACTTCCTCCTCGGTTATGGGTTTTCCTTCCCTGTTCGTCCCCTCCGTTATGAGGAGGAGGGGTTTTAGGTTCTTCGCCATTTCCACGAATTTATAGCTCTTATCTTTATTTTTCCCGTGGAATCTTATATCTCCTGTATATGCTACCCATCCTTCCTCAGTCTCGATGAGAAAGGCAAGGGAGCCGGGGACGGAGTGGTCAACGGGGATTGGTATGAAATTTGTTGAGCCGATCTTTGTTGATTTCCCTATATCTTTCGGCTTGAACCCCTTCCTGTAGGGTATATCCCTCCAGAAAGATAAAGCGCTTTCGGGAAAATCCTGTGGTGTGAAGAACTGCCTCGCCACAGATTCCCTCGCGGAGGAGAGGACATCCCCCTTTTTATCCCTCCTGTTTATATAGCACACCTCCTTCTCAAAATCGGGGGATGTATCCTGCATAGCCTTGGCTATTATCGCCGTCTCTACCGATGAATATATCGGTACATCTTCCCTGAGGAAGGATATGTAGCCCGAATGGTCAAGATGGGAATGGGAGAGGAGAACTCCTTCTATCTCCTCATATGAGAGCATGTCCTTCGAAAACTCGGGAGGGAAGAGGTCTTCCCTGTATATGGATAGGGGAGGTATGAGCCCCATCTCTATAACATCAAGGATGCCCTTTGCCGCCCTCGGCTTCAAATACTCCTCGAAATAAAGACTCCTCCTCGAAAAAGGTATCCCGAAATCGAGAAAAATCCTCTCAAGAAGAATCTGATTGCCCCCTATCTCGGAAGCTCCCCCGTAAACAATTACCCTCAAACCTCACCCCCGAGGAGCTCCATTCCCCTCCTTATAAGCTCCTCAGCC
>CAZTWH010000135.1:0-3229 GCA_964617575.1 uncultured Dehalococcoidia bacterium | reverse complement strand
CTTTCAGCGTAAATCTTTATAAATAATTCGAGGTCTTCCCTTTCTTCCCTATCTAAACGGAAGCCTATTTCTAACTTGAATTCGCTCTCCTTGCCATATTTATCCACAAACGAAGTAGCTTCTTCTCTTCTAGAGATACCTTGGCATATCTCTCTAGCAAATTTTAGTGCACGGACTATATTGGTTTTCCCAGCGTTGTTAGGTCCAACGACTATGAACTTCTTCCGAGGATCTCCATTTTTTTGGAAACATATCCTGCCATTAAAAGATAAGAAATTCTGACCCTCTAAGAACAGCAGCTTCATTTGTCCATCCCCTTTTACATCTTCCAAGTATCCATCGAGCTCAAACTTAGAGACGGAAGGTTTTGAAGGGATATTCTATGACCTGTTAGATGCTTCATCTCCTTTTGCCCGAACTGAAAGATCGCCTCAAATCCTAAAAAGTTTGAGAAGAAGATAATTTGTTACTCCATTGTTGTCAAGAGTCTTCGCTGTCGATTCCGGTCACGAATTTCAATTTTCCTTCCGCCTTATAGCCTCCAGGAATTCTCTCGGCGGAACTATCTTTATCCCCCGATACTCCCCGAGGTTCCTAAGATGGATATCTCCGCTGACGATGTAGTCCGCTTCAGCCTCCAGGGCACAGACGATGAACTTATCATCCGCGGGGTCTTCTTCGACGACCCTCAAAGCCAATCTGCCCGGGGTAAGAACGCAGCTCTGTCTAAGCCTTTCTACAAGGGCCTCGACTTCTTCCTTCTTTAGCCATTGTTGTTTGACGATCCTCGGCCTTTTGAGGACCTCCTCTATCTCCTTTAAAATCGAAGGGGAGATGGCAACCTCTATCTCCCCTTCCCTCCAAAGGTCCAAGATCTGGGCCGAGTGGCCCCTTTTGAGGATGGTGGCTGAGACGATGATGTTGGTATCCAGGACGACCCTGACCATCTACCGCTTCTTTGCCCTCACCTCTTCGAGGGCCCTGGCGATGATCTCCTCCACCTCTTCGGGTCTCAGATCCTCGTTTCGCTTCCTGATCCGGTCTATCAGCTTAAAAAGTTCGGCCTTTGCCTCCTCCCGATCGAGGAGCAACTTCGGGGTTAAAATTATCCGGTTCCCTCTTCGTTCCACTTCAACATAGTCCCCTTCCTTCAGAGCCAGGGCGTCGAAGAGCTTCTTTGGGATAGTTATCTGTCTGCTCCTTCCTATTTTAACGATGGGCATGGGAACCCCTCCCTTCGAAGTTCTTTTGTTCATATATTACTGTATTACTATATCCAAGATATAAAACTCAAAAGGAAATGTCAAGCCCAAGTTCGAGAAAAAAGGGCGTGAAAATCACGCCCTTTTGTTTATATCTTTTTCAAAACTAAGCTTTTAAGCCTCAAGGGTAGCTCCTCTATCCTCTCAACGTAGACCACGTTCCCCTCGCCGAACGCATCCCTGAGAGCATTGGGGTCGCTCCCCTTCACACCTATGACCGTAAGCTCTATCCTCTCCCCCCTGCACCTCTCCACAAGCTCCCTTAGGTCCAGGGAGCCGTATATATCCCCGTCGGTAAGCAGGAATATAAGCTTCCTCTTAGCACGACTTCCCCTCATGAGCTTCAGACACTCCGAGAGGGCCAAAGGAAGGTCAGTGCCGCCCTGGGCCTTGAGGGCCAAGGGTATCATCCTCAGGACCCTCTCAAGCGGCGTGGCCTCCCTTCCCTTTACGAGGGAGGTGGCGTGGTTGAACCCCAGAAGCTGGAAGCGAAGCTCCGGGACCCCGAAGAGGGCCCTGCAGAAAGTTGCTGCGAGCTTCTGGGCTGTCCTCTCCTTCTCACCAGCCATGGAGCCCGAGCGATCGAAGCAGAGGAGAACTTCCGCCTCCTGGGGCCTCCTTAACATCCGCAGAACAATTCTTCTCACCCTCGGCGCCTCGGGCCTGGTCTTCACCTCGTAGAACTTCCCGGGGCAGAACCTCTCCCCCCTGGTCGATGGGACCATCCTCGCCAATGTCCTCTCCAGCATCAACGACTGGACCACCCTCCTTATCTCGGATGCCACCTCGGGATCTGCCAGGGACTCCTGAGAAGGTCCTTCAACATCCTCCTCGGAGCCTCCGTGTTCGAGTGCCTGAATCTTTCTCCTTATCTCCTCACTCCGGCCCTGCCTTTCCATCTCCTCCTCCATCCCGATGGCATCTCCTGCACCCAGGGGGAGCTTCCCGAGTTCAAACTCCCCCTCCGCAAGTTCGAGGGCCTGCTCCAAGCCTTCCTCCTTTCCCCAGAGATCCCTTAGAATCTCGTATAGGGCCTTAACGAGCTTCGGCCTTTGGGAGACGGGACACCTCCTCGCCTCCCTGAGGATCGGCTTCGCCCTCTCGAAGTACGGATGAAGCGGATGGTCCTCGGGAAGCTTCCTCACATCACGGCCTTTATACTTCACCCTGAGCTTCCTGAGGTAACAGAGGCAGAGCCCGAACATCGCCCCGAGCTTCTCCTGCTTGGTGTTCAGGGGAAGGCTCGCAAGGTCCCTCGCCTGCCTGTATGATGCGTTTACGGCGGCCAGGGTAAAGGGTATGGAGCCTGGCCACCTTCTGGGGACGACCGTGAAGTCGTTCGCCTCCGAGATGAGGTTGGAGAGCACCTTGGGGTCGGTCTCCTCCTCACCGCTTATTATGTGGCCTGCCTCGTGGTATGCGAGGCCAACCACTATCGAGAACAGTAGCTCCTCCGATGCGGCATCCACGAACTCCCTCGAGAAGAACTCCTCCAGAGACCTTCTGCTCAAGGGAAGGAATATCTTTCTCCCGTCCGTTCCGGGCTGAGGGGAATCGTGCAGGGGGAGCGACATCCCAATGACCTTCCTGACGTACCTCCTGACCTTCCCTTCGAGATCCATGTTCACCTCCAGATCAGATCCTGGGGTACCTGGACTCCTGTAGCCTGGCGGATCCTCTCCGCTGCAAGCTGCCGCCTTTCTCTATCTGGTATTCCGTTGAGGATGTGCTCGCAGAAGGCTATGGCCAGTGCATCTCTCCTGTGCCCCCTCAAGGTGGCGGTCCATATCGCGTCGGCCACGGAGCTGTAACCAACGTCGTACCCCAATGGTTCGTCCCTTCGGTTGAGAGCCAGGAACGCCTCCACCCCAACATCCCAGGGTATCCTCTCCTCGAGGTCGGGCACGAGGTCCTTAAGCTCCCTGAAGCTCGGCTTCTTCCCTATTATCGCCCTCAGGATCTTCCTT
>CAZTWH010000134.1:0-3234 GCA_964617575.1 uncultured Dehalococcoidia bacterium | reverse complement strand
CCCTATAATTTTCTGGGATGAGAACATCTATGAAGGATTTCTCCTGCGGTGAGCTCCGCCCCGCGCATGTTGGGAAAAGGGTGAGCCTCGCGGGCTGGGTTCACAGGAGAAGGGATCACGGTGGAATTATTTTCATAGACCTCCGCGACAGGGAGGGAATAACCCAGATAGTGTTCGACCCGAAAAATTCAAAACAGGCTCATGATATAGCCTCAAAGGTGAGAAGCGAATATGTCCTGAGAGTATGGGGGGAGGTGGCAAGAAGACCACCGGGGACGGAAAACCCAAAGCTTCCGACGGGCGAGATAGAGGTCATAGCGGATAAAGCCGAGATATTAAACACATCCAAGACGCCCCCCTTCCCCCTAACAGGAGAGCTCAATGTGGATGAGAGCGTCAGGCTCAAATACAGATACCTCGACCTGAGAAGGGAGAGGATGAAGGAGAATATAATACTGAGGCACAGGGTTATAAAGTTTATAAGGGATTTTCTTGACAAAAAGGGATTTATAGAGATAGAGACCCCGATACTTATAAAGAGCACGCCGGAGGGCGCGAGGGACTATGTTGTTCCGAGCAGGCTCCATCCCGGGAAATTCTACGCCCTCCCCCAATCCCCCCAGCAGCTAAAGCAGCTCCTCATGGTGGCGGGTTTTGAGAGATACTTCCAGATAGCAAGATGCTTCAGGGATGAGGACCTCAGGGCTGACAGACAGCCCGAGTTCACCCAGCTCGATATAGAGATGAGCTTTGTTTCCGAGGAGGATATTTTATCCCTCATAGAGGAGCTTTTCACAGCCCTTGTTGAGAATATAAAGCCTGAGTTTAGGGTCCCCAAGCCCTTCCCGAGGCTATCATATAAAGAGGTTATGGATAAATACGGAACGGATAAACCCGACCTCAGGTTCGGTCTTGAGCTCAAGGACCTCACGGATGTGCTATCGGAATCCGAGTTCGCTATATTCAGAAAAGCGTCCGCTGAGGGAGGAGTTATAAAGGGATTCTGCGCCCCGGGTTGTGGCGGATATTCGAAGAAGGAACTGGAGGAGTTATCGGATTTCGTGAGGGCGAGGGGTGCTAAGGGGCTTATAACCCTTTCCTTCTCAGAAGATGGGGTGAAATCCGTTGCCGCGAAATACCTGGCGGAGGGACAGATATCTGAGCTGGCTAGGATAACAGGCGCAAAAAATGGGGACCTCGTCCTCATAATAGCTGATAAGGAAAAGATCGTTAACACAGCCCTATCTCAACTAAGGGTGGAGATGGGGAGAAGGCTCGGTCTTATGGACCCAAAGGTCTTATACTTCCTCTTTATCCTCGACTATCCTCTATTTGAGTGGAATGAGGGGAGATGGGAGCCGATGCACCATCCCTTCACGGCTCCCAGAGATGAGGACATACCCCTCCTCGATACGGACCCGGGGAAGGTCAGGGCTAAGCATTACGACTTTGTCTGCAACGGATGCGAGCTATCGAGCGGCTCCATAAGGATTCACAGGAGGGATATACAGGAGAAGATCTTTAAAATCCTGGGATACACCGATGAGGAGATAAAGGAAAGATTCGGTCACCTTCTTGAGGCTTTTGAATACGGAGCCCCGCCTCATGGGGGGATAGCTCCCGGGATAGATAGAATAGTGATGCTCCTCGCGGGCGAGGAGAACATAAGGGAGGTGATAGCCTTTCCCAAGAATCAGAGCGCACAGGATCTCATGATGGATGCCCCTTCGCCCATATCGGAGGAACAGCTTGAGGAGCTCCATATATCGATAAGGGAGGAGTAGTGAGAAAAATCCTGATCCTCCTTCTCCTCCTCGCCCTCATATCCTGCGCCCCAAGGAAGCCCGAGGTCGGCGAAGGCATAACTATGAGGGCTTCCGAACCGATAACCCTCGACCCAGCCCTTTGCTCGGACGCCACATCCGCAAGATATGTGGTCGAAATATTCGGAGGGCTCGTATCCTTCTCACAGGACCTCAAAATAATACCCGATATAGCTGAGAGATGGGAGGTGAGCGAGGACGGGAGAAAATACAGGTTTTATCTGAGAAAAGGTGTGAGGTTCCACAGCGGGAAGGAGGTTACGGCTCACGACTTCAAATTCTCAATAGAAAGGGCTTGCGACCCCAAAACAGGTTCCCCCGTGGCTTCCCTTTACCTCGGAGATATAGCGGGCGCCCTCGATAAACTTGAGGGTAAAGCTAAGGAGGTAAAGGGGGTGAGGGTGATAGACGACTACACCCTCGAGATAGAGATAATATCACCGAGGGAATATTTTCTTTCCAAACTCGCATGCCCCTGCGCCTTCGTTTTAAATAGGGAAAATGTGGGGGGCAAAAACTGGTTCAAAAAACCAGATGGAACGGGACCTTTCATGCTTAAGGAGTGGAAAGAGGGCGAATATATAATCCTTGAAAGAAATCCCAGCTATCACCTCAAGCCGCCTCACATCAAAAGCGTTAAATTCCTCCTAACAGGACCCTCCCCCGTATCTCTATACGAAAGGGGGAAGGTGGAGATAGCCGAGGTCGGCATGGGGGATATAGATAGAGCCCTCGACCCGCAAAATCCCTTAAGCAAAGAGCTTAAGGAGGTCGTTGAGCTATCCCTCTTCTATATGGGCTTCAATACAAAAAAGCCCCCCTTCGATGACCCAGAGGTTAGAAAAGCCCTGTTTCTGGCGCTTGACAGAAAAAAGCTTGTCAGAGTAGTTATGAAAAATATGGGTGAGGTTGCAAATTCGATCCTCCCCCCGGGGCTCCCCGGCTATGACCCGGAAGTGAAACTTCCCGAGCATAACCCGGAGATGGCGAAGAAACTTATAAGCCACAAAAACATCCCAAAAATAGAGGTAGCGTCCGTTGGGATAGGGGGTGTGGCGTCGAAGACCGCAAGGGCTGTAGCATATATGTGGAAGAAAAACCTCGGGCTCGATGTGGAGATAATGCTCTATGAGTGGAAGGATTTCCTGAGAGAGCTCAGGGAGGGTAAGTTTGAGGTCTTCGGACCCGTGGGATGGCTCGCCGATTTCCCCCACCCTGAAAATTTCATAGGATTTTTATTCCACAGCGGGAGCGAGGAGAACCATACGAACTACGAAAACAAAAAAGTCGACCTCCTCATAGAGGAGGCGAGGAGAACAGGGGATCCGGAAATCTACAGCCGTGCTGAAAAATTGATAATTGAGGATATGCCCATTATACCCCTTTTCTTCCCCAAATCCTTCTACCTCGT
>CAZTWH010000133.1:0-3237 GCA_964617575.1 uncultured Dehalococcoidia bacterium | reverse complement strand
CTCATCCTGTTCCTCAACGAGCTGTTCCTCCTGAAACCTTTCTATATAAAAGAAAGCTTACAAGGGATATAAGGGAGGAGAGGAAGGATAAAAATCCCCCCACCATAAGAGAGGACTTTAGCCAGAAATCCTCAGGGAAGATTTTTATGAGGAGGGAGTCTTCCGGCATTATCCACAGCTCGGTTCTGAAGCATATTTTATGAAGGATAAGGAAGAAGAGGTCGAATTTTAAAAGGGCGAAGAAGAAGGTGAGGAGGAGGAAAAGGCTCAGGATAAGACTTCCTCTCGCTATGTCCTTAAGGATGGATCTTCTTCTCAGAAAAACGCAGGATATTATTATGAGAAAGAAGGATATGTCCTGGAGTTTCCTTAAGGTTTCGAGGACGCCCCTCACCTCCTTGAGGTGAAGTATCTCCCTCTCCGTGAAGGGGTCGAGCCCTTCCCTTTTCTCCCCTCCTGCGAGATAAAATCTTATATCTCTTGATATATCACGAAGTTCGCTTTCGGGTATCCCCGTCCTCTCCTCGGCTTCGGAGATGGCTTGATTATATAGAGGCTCGGATATAAAGGAGGTTCTGACGATGAAGGAGAGGAGGAAGATGGGCACCGAGAGGGTGAGGATGATTCTCATTAAGCTGACCATCAATTGTTATAATAGGGGGGAGGGTTGGGATGTCAACCTTTGATGAATTTTTGAAGATACTGAGGAAGGTGAGGAAGGAATGCCCCTGGGACAGGGAGCAGACGCCCTCTTCTTTAAAGCCCTATCTTCTCGAGGAGGCTTTTGAGGTCGCAGAGGCTATAGATAAGGGTGGGCTGTGTGAGGAGCTCGGGGATTTGCTTCTTGAGATAGCTTTTCAGGTTGAGCTCGCCGAGGAGAGGGGTGAATTTTCTTGGGAGGATGTTTTTGATTCGATAAATAAAAAGCTTATAAGAAGGCATCCCCATATCTTTGGCGGAGAAAGGAAGGGATGGGAGGAGGTTAAAAGGGAGGAGGGGAGGTCCGTTCTCTCAGGTGTCCCCGATATGCCCGCCCTCATGATGAGTCAGGCTCTTCAGAGGAGAGCTCAGAGGGTAGGTTTTGACTGGGAGAGGAGGGAGGGGGTTTTTGAGAAGATAAGGGAGGAGATAGAGGAGCTTGAGGGAGCGAAAAGTTATGAGGAGAAAAAGAGGGAATACGGCGACCTCCTCTTCGCAATAGCAAATGCCGCAAGATGGGATGGGATAGAACTCGAGGAGGCGTTAAGGGAAGCTAATAAAAGATTTAAAGAGAGATTTGAGCTCATGGAAAAGCTCTGCGAGGAGAGAGGTCTCAGGATGGAGAAACTTCCCCTCGAGGAGCTTGACAAACTCTGGGAGGAGGCGAAAAAGCTCTCTTCCGGTGGAGACTCCTAATCAGTTTTCTCTGCAAACCTCTCTATCCCGTTTTCCTCGACCGAATCTTTATCTTCACTAACGATGCGTATCTCAACACCCTCAAAAAGTATCCTTTCGCTCACCCGATTTGCGAAAATCGGGGCGGGCGGACTTGAACCGCCGACCTCAGCGTCCCGAACGCTGCGCTCTAACCTGGCTGAGCTACGCCCCGCTAACTCTATTTTAAGGCTATTCCCCTTATCTCCTCAAGGCTCTGGATTTTCTCTCTCTCCATAAATCGCTCTACACCCTCTATTACCTTCCGGGGTATATGGGGGTCTGTTAGAATCGCCGTTCCTATCTCGAAAGCCCATGCCCCAGCCATTATGAACTCTATGGCGTCCTCCGCTTTCGTTATGCCCCCGCAACCTATAATGGGTATATCGAAGCTTTTTGCGACCTCATATATGTTGGAGAGGGCTATGGGTTTTAAGGCGGGTCCCGAAAGCCCCCCTTTTATTAAAGGTTTCCTTCCCCATATATCTATGGCGAGGGCTTTTATGGTATTCGTGAGGGTTATCCCATCCGCCCCTCCTTTTAAAGAAGCCTCGCATAGCCTGAGGGGGCTCTCCGAGGGGGGGAGTTTTACGAATACGGGTATATCGAGCCTCCCCTTAACCTCCCTCGTTATCTCCTCTATAAGCGCAGGTTCCCAGAATTCGCCTTTTATATTGGGACAGCTCAGGTTTAGCTCAACCGCATCAAAGCCCTTTATTTTCTCCGCAACCTCGATGTATTCATCAGGGCTCTCCCCCGCGAGGTTTAAAATTACGGGCATTTCCCATTCCTTCCAGAGGGGTAAAAATTCGAGAACCCTATCTATTCCCGGGTTTTCAAGACCTATGGAATTTATTATCCCGAAGTCTGTCTCTATAAGACGGGGCTGGGGATTTCCCTCCCTCGGCTTTGATGTCGTCCCTTTTGTAATAAAAGCTCCGAAAACTTTTATATCATATCTCTCCGCGTATTCGAAGCCATATCCTAATATCCCTGAGGCGTTGAGCATGGGATTTTTCAGATAAAGGCTGGAGAGCCTTACCGAGATATCTCTTCCCATTTCCTTTTAAGAAGAAGGGCGTCCTCCTCGAGATTGGGGCTCTCGCATATAATAAGACCCGATATATTTTTTTCAAGGAACGCCTCGAGGAGTTCCTCGTAGTTCATATCAGACTGGGGGAGATTTAGGTGTTTTTTCTCCCCCTGAGGACCGTATTCTATCCCCGATATATGGATGAGGACATCCTGAAGCTCCTCCCTCCCGAGCTCCTCCTCGACTTTTTCAAGCACCTTTACAAATTCGGACTTGGTGTTGAAGGCTCCTGTTCTCGCATGGAGGTGGGCGAAATCTATGCAGGGTCTTACGCCCTTAAGTTCCTTCGATAGCCTTACTATCTCCTCAAGGGTCCCGAACTGGGATTCCTTTCCCATTATCTCCGGTCTTAAGGTTACGAAATTTCCCTCCTCCTCAAGCTCTCCCACTATCTCCTCGAGTATAGCCTTTATTTTCCTGTAAACATCCTCGGGGCTGTCACCCAGATAAAACCCCGGGTGGAAGACGACCCCTTCTCCTCCGAAGATTTTGGATACCCTTGCTGTATCCTTTATCCTCTCCTTGCTCGCCAGAATCTTTTCCTTCTCCTTGGCGTTTAGATTTATAAAATAAGGGGCGTGGGCTGTGAGCCTTATATTCCTCCTCTCCTTCACCTCCCTGACTTTTAAGGCGGAATCTCTGGACATTTTAACTCCCTTTACAAATTCGACCTCCATGCATCCGAGACCGAGCTCATATACTCTCTCCACTCCCGCAGGGGTTGTTTTCTC
>CAZTWH010000132.1:0-3274 GCA_964617575.1 uncultured Dehalococcoidia bacterium | reverse complement strand
TGAATATGCTCGCCGAAAGGGAAGGGGGGAGGTATTCCCTCAGGATGGGTATTTTTATAAGCTCCCTCAATATGGGCGATAGAGTAGCTATACCGAGCATGCTCATAAAACTTAAATGAAAAGAAATCGTCCAAATGATGTAGGGGTTCACAAGAAGCATCGCTGCGCCCGTCAAAAAGAGGGCGTTTATGGAGCTTCTCGGTCTTCCGAGCAATTCGCCGAATATGAGGACGGAGCCCATGATCGAAGCCCTTATTATTGATGGCTTCAGTCCTGCTATGAGGGCATAAAGCCATATCCCCATGAGGGGAAGCAGGATATAAAAAGGTTTTCTCCCGAAAAGGAATAAAGAGATGGAGAGGAGTATGCTCCCTATTATCCCGATATGAAGACCCGAGGGCGCGAATATGTGAAAAAGCCCCGCCTTTTTGAAAACCTCCCTGTCTTTCCCTGAAAGACAGCCCCACTTCCCGAGGATTACGGATTTAGAGAGGGATGATAAGGGCTCGGATAGTCTGTCGAAGAGGGATGATATCTTGAGCCTTAAATCATTTATAAACTTCCCGAAACCGCCCTTCACACCCTCCTTTATAAGCTCCATATCCCTCGAATATAGAACAGCCCCGTATCCCTTCCCCCGCAAATTCCTCCCGGGCTCCTTGACCTCCCCTTTCAACGATACGAGGTCCCCGTATCTGTAAAAGGGGAAATCCCTCCCACCATATCCTTTTGGGAAAAGAGGCGCTATGACAAAAGCCTTACCATAACCCTCTATTTCCACCGATAGAATGGTATATTTCTCCCTCACATCAGGCTCGGATACTATAACGCCCTGAAGGGAAACATCCTTCCCGAAAAGCTCCCCAAATTTTGAAGGAACCTCATAATACCTCGCCACTCCTAAGAAAAATAGGGAGAGGCATAGGAGAGGTATGAGATGTTTCCTGAAAAAGAAAAGCGAAGCGAGGAGGGAAAGCCCGAGGGCTAAAAACAGAAACTCATAGCCTATAAATGAGCCGAGAAGTATGCCCAAGGATATGGAGCCGAAAATCCATATGCCCCTCATCTCGTGGTTATCTTATCTTTTATTAGCTCAAACTTCCTCTCGCCTATACCCTTAACCCTCTTTATATCCTCTATGCTCCTGTAAGGTCTCCCCTCGACTATTCTTCTTGCGAGCTCTTCATCTATCCCGGGGAGGGCTTTCAGGAGCCAAACGGGTGCGGTGTTTATATTGACCTTCTGCGGAACCTCCCCTTTTTTGGGAACATATATCGTCTCATCATGATAAAGCCTCCTCACGAGATCCATCTCTTCGGTAAAGGCGTCTTCCGTGAAACCTCCAGCCAGCTCTATAAGCTCTTTAACCCTGATTCCCGGCTTTACCTCATATATCCCGGGCTTCTTAACCTCGCCCTTAACCTCAACGGTTATGTGGTCTCTCTCCTTTATAATAAGCTCCTCCCCCCTCACCCTTCCCTTCAAATAAAGAACGGAGCCGAATATTGCGGATGAGACCACCATACCCACGATGAGTCCGAGGACGAAGCTTTTCACAACAAAAATTTATCACAAGCCTATTTGAATTTGCTATAATTTTCACTGGGATGATATACCTCGACCATGCATCAACAACACCCATCGATGAGAGGGTTCTCGAAGCAATGCTCCCCTACCTCAGGGAGAAATTCGCAAATCCCTCGGGGACCTACTCCATCTCCCTCGAGGTGAGAAAGGCTATAGACGATGCGAGGAAAACCTTCTCGGAAATCCTCGGATGCTCTCCCGATGAAATAATATTCACAAGCGGGGGGACGGAGGCTAATAACCTCGCAATAAAAGGGGTCGCATTCGCCCTCAGAAGTAAAGGGAACCATATAATAACAACAAAAATAGAACACCACTCCGTCCTCCATACATGCGAGTTCCTCGAAGATATGGGATTCGAGGTAACTTACCTCCCCGTGGATAAATACGGACTCGTGAGCCCAGATGACCTCGAAAGGGAAATAAAAGATGAAACAATCCTCGTAACCATAATGCTCGCAAATAACGAAATAGGAACAATAGAGCCAATAGAGGAGCTCTCGAAAATAACAAGAAAAAAGGGCATAATCTTCCATACAGACGCCGTTCAGGGAGCAGGTCTTTTAGAACTCGATGTAAATAAACTCGGTATAGACCTCCTAACCCTCTCAGCACATAAGTTCTACGGACCAAAAGGTGTTGGTGTGCTTTACATAAGGGATGGAACACCTCTGGTGCCTTTACTTCATGGTGGGGCGCAGGAGGGTGGGAGGAGGGCTGGGACTGAGAATGTTGCGGGCATAGTTGGTGCTTCTGTTGCTTTCAGGATAGCTGAGGAGGAGAGGGAGGGGGAGGTGAGGAGGCTTATTCATCTTCGGGACCTTCTTATAGATGGGCTTTCGGGTGTAGGATTCCTCAATGGTCATCCTGAGAGGAGGCTTCCAAACAATGTGAACATGACCTTCCCCGGTGTTGAGAGCGAGGCTCTTCTTCTTGATCTTGATCTTTCGGGGATAGAGGTGTCAACGAGGAGTTCGTGTGCTTCCTCATCTCCCGAGCCATCCCATGTTCTTCTTGCTATAGGGTTATCCGAGAGGGATGCGAGGAGCAGTTTGAGGCTTACTCTTGGGAGGAGCAACAGTGAGGAGGATGTAAGGTATACTATAGATGTGATAAAGAGGAGTGTTATGAGGCTTAAGAAGATATCGGAGGGGATAGATGCAGATATACGGTGAGAAGGTTATAGAGCACTTCCAGAATCCGAGGAACATGGGTATTATGGAGAACGCGGATGGGGAGGGTGTTGTTGGAAATCCCATCTGCGGCGACCTTCTCAAGATATACATAAAAGTTAGGGATGATGTTATTGAGGATATAAAGTTCCAGACATTCGGCTGTGCTGCCGCCATAGCTTCCGGGAGCATTTTCACCGAGCTTGTGAAGGGTAAGAGGATAGAGGAAGCTTTGAAGATAACCGAGGATTATCTCTCGGATGCCTTGGGAGGTCTTCCTCCTCAGAAATTTCACTGCACGAGCCTTGCCGTTGAGGCTTTCAAGAAGGCTATCGAGGATATGAGGTCAAAGAGAGGAGGGTGATATGCCCCTTTACGAGTATATATGCGAGAGGTGCGGGAAGAGGTTTGAGGCTATAAAGCCCCTGGATAAGAGGGATGAGGCTGAATGCTCCTGTGGGGGTAGGGGGAGAAGGCTTTTATCGAGGTTCTTCTCCGTGAAGGAGGAGGGGGGA
>CAZTWH010000131.1:0-3278 GCA_964617575.1 uncultured Dehalococcoidia bacterium | reverse complement strand
CTACACTCTTTCCCTACACGACGCTCTTCCGATCTAAGCTTTTCTCCCTGAAAAGCCTTTCGGGAAATTTCCCCGAGGACCCATGGGAGGCTTCCCTATCGTATGCGGAGAGCCTCTATTTCTACAAATTCCTCGTGGATAAATGGGGCTATTCGGAACTTTGTCGCTTCATATCCCTTCTAAAAGAAGGGATAACCCAGGAGGAAGCTTTCCTTGAGGTTTACGGGATGGATATGGATGAGATTTTCACGGAATGGCTTTCATCCCTTGGCTTTTATGAGTCCGATGAGGAGTCTCTCCAGGGCTGTTATGTAGGAGAGGGAGGCTATAATTATCATTCCTATCTTTAAAGCCATGCCGAAAAATGGGGTGAGGAATATGCTCACGATAAGGACAAAAAATCTCTCGGGTCTCTGCATAAATCCTCTCCTCATCTCGATTCCCTCTACCTCGCACCTCGCCCTTATATAGCTGACCATGAGAGCCCCCGTTATAGCGAGGAGAGTCGCAATCCTTCCCAGATCCGATGGCTCCCTTGAAAAAAAGAGGAAGATGCCCGAGAATATCGCTATTTCAGAAAGCCTATCAAGAACGGAGTCCAGAATCGCGCCCCTCCTTGAAACCTTGCCCCTCGCCCTCGCTACCATCCCGTCGAGGATGTCAAAAAGACCGCTTATGAGAACGAATACCCCTCCCTCCACAAAAAGACCTGCGGATAGAAAAAACATGGCGATGAGGGAGGATATAAAACCGAGGATTGTTAGCGTTGAGGGAGATACGGGGATTCTGCCCAGAAATCTCTCAACGGGTTTTAAAACAAACTTGAGTCTTGATAGCATATCACCTTAAGGAAAAGAAACTTCTTTTGCTTTGGATAGCTTCTCTGTAAACATCCAGAACCCTTTTCGACACGGACACCCAGCTGAAATCCTTAGCCCTCCTTCTCCCCTCCTCACCCATAGCCCTTCTCATATTCTCATCCCTTAGAAGCCTCAAAAGAGCTCCCGCGAGACCTTCCTCATCCCTGGGGTTTACGAGTATCCCCTGCCTCCCATCCTCCATTACCTCCTTATATCCCCCTATATTCGTAGCCACAACAGGCTTCCCGGAAGCCATAGCCTCGAGGAGAACTATCCCGAAGCTCTCCCTCCCCTCGGCGGGCGAGCAGAAAATATCGCATGTTTTATAATATTTTAAAAGCTCCTCATCAGATACATAACCTACAAATTCAACATCCCTTATCCTGCATCTCGAAACCTTCTCCTCAAGCTCCTCCTTAAGACCCCCATCGGGACCAACTATTATAAGCCTCACATCCTCAAAATTGCTCTTTACCCTCTCAAAAGCCCCGATAAGTGTCCTCAAACCTTTCCTCCTCTCAAGCCTCCCCACGAATAATATATTGAGCTTACCATCCCTGAAGTTTCTTAGGGGTTCAACATCCCTTGAGAAAAATTCATAATCGACCCCGTTCGGAATTATCTCATATTCCCCGGGGAAATAATAGCTGACAAATTTCAAAGCCGCCCTCGATACCGCTATTTTCTTTCTGAGCTTGTGAAAAAGAGGTCTGAATACGGGGTGAAAAAGTATATAACCCTTGTGCTTCTCGTGAAGGGCATGAAATGTCGCAACATTCACATAGTTTGATATCATGAGACCGTATGTGGGGACGGCGGGGCAGAAAGGCTCATGGAAGTGAACAACATCGAAATTCCCCCTGTCCAGAATAAGCTTTACCTTCGGTATTATAAAAGGGGATATACCTATTCTCGCCACAGAACCCCCGCTCCCCTTCGCTATGGGAACAGCACCGCTTACCGTGTGAACCCCGGGTATATTCAGCCTCGCCTCAGGTACGGAGGATGGACCTATAACCTCAACATCATGACCCATCCTCTCAAAGTTCTCCTTCAGCTTGAAAACATGCTTATTAACACCCCCCGGGAAGGCAATGTCATAGGGGGTGAAGAGGGCTATCTTCATTTCCCTTCCCTGAGGAAACCCGGGCTTAAGGATGCCTCCTCTCCCTTTATGAACTTCTCCACAAGTATCCTCGCCTCCTCATCGGAGAACTGAACCGGTGGGGATTTCATAAAATAGGCACTTGGTCCTATTAAAGCTCCCCCTATACCCCTGTCAAGGGCGAGCTTGCAGCATCTTATAGCATCTATGGTTACACCCGCAGAGTTGGGACTGTCCCACACCTCAAGCTTGAGCTCGAGGTTCAAAGGAACATCCCCGAAAGCCTTGCCCTCTATCCTTAAGAAGCAGAACTTCCTGTCAAGAAGCCAGGGAACATAATCGCTGGGTCCTATGTGGATGTTCTCACTCCCTATATCCTCATCGAGCTGGGAAGTAACAGCCTCCGTCTTCGATATCTTCTTGGACCTTAGCCTCTCCCTCTCAAGCATGTTGTAGAAATCCATATTTCCGCCGAAGTTGAGCTGATAAGCCCTCTCCACCTTCACACCCCTGTCCTTGAAGAGCTTCGTCAAAACCCTGTGAACTATGGTGGCTCCAACCTGAGACTTTATATCATCACCTATAATGGGAAGGTTTTTAAGCTCAAATTTCTTCCTCCACTCTTCATTCTTCGCTATAAAAACGGGTATGCAGTTCACAAAACCGCACCCCGCAAGCAGAGCCTGCTCGGCATAGAACTTCGTAGCCTCCTCACTTCCGACAGGAAGGAAGTTTATAACAACATCCACCTCCCTCTCCTTCAAAACCTTCCAAACCTCACACGGCTCCTCAGGTGCCTCCTCTATGTTCTCGGATAGGTATCTGCCAAGACCATCTCTCCTCACCCCTTTCATAACCTTAACACCGAGCTCTGGAACATCACAGAACTTTATCGTATTGTTCGGAGGGGAGAATATAGCCTCACCAAGATCCTTGCCAACCTTGTTCTTGTCAACATCAAAAGCGCACACGAATTCTATATCACTTATGTGATAATCACCGATAAAAGGATGCATAAGACCGGGTATCTTCCCATCCTTTTTATCCCTGTAGAAGAAGACACCCTGAACAAGGGAAGAAGCACAGTTTCCAACTCCTACAATAGCTACCCTTATCTTTCCCATAGCACACCTCCTTGCTTCCAAGAGGAATTTTTATTATATTTTATTCCGTGATATGGGATTTCCATACCCATTCCTCCCTAAGCGACGGGGAACTCTCCCCCATAGAGCTTATAAGAAGAGCCATAAGTAAAGGGTATGTGGGAATAGGGATAACAGACCATACGGGAATAGGCTCCCTCAAAAGAATAA
>CAZTWH010000130.1:0-3281 GCA_964617575.1 uncultured Dehalococcoidia bacterium | reverse complement strand
TCGGGGTCCCCAAAAATCTGGGAATACGCCATAAAGCAGGCTGGAGGGGTGAAAGCTGATTCATTTGAGGAGCTTATAGATTTATGCGTGGCATTCTACTTCATGCCCCCTGTTCGTGGGAGGAAGGTCGCTATAGCGGGTGGAGGTGGCGGCAAAAGTGTTCTTTCTGCGGATGTATGGGAGAGGGAGGGCTTCGAGCTCCCTCTCATACCCGCAGAATTGAGGGAGGCTTTGAGGGAAAAAGCGCCCCACCTCTGGGACTGGATAAACAACCCCATAGACAGGTCCATAATAGGAGAAGCCCCCCTATCCTCGGCGGAGATTTTGAGGATGATGGATGAAATAGAACCCCTCGACCTGCTCGTAATCAATCTCACCGAGGACTCCCCCTGGGACTTCGAAATCTGGTCGGGGGTTATAAAAGCGGAAATCGATGAAGCTATAAGGCTGAAGGAAAGGGGAAGACCCGTTCTCGTGGTTATGAACACGCCCGGGCTCTCACCTCAGGATATGGAGAGCAGAAGATGGAAGTTCCTATCCGGTGAGAGGGAGAGGCTTATAAAGAACGGGGTACCCGTATTTCCTTCACCCGGGAGGGCTGCCAGAGCCATTTCAAAATTTATCTCTTATAAAAATCGGGGCGGGCGGATTTGAACCGCCGACCCCAGCGTCCCAAACGCTGTGCTCTCCCTGGCTGAGCTACGCCCCGCACAAGAAATTATAGGACTTCGAAATCTTTATCTCAAGGGAGAAGCCCTTTTATCTTCTCTATAACTATAATCCCCCCCTCAACATCGACCTTCTTTATCACATCCTCTATAAAGGGTATGAGGACCTCGCCATATTTCCCGTAAGCCTGAAGGACAAAATTCGAGGGCGTCTCGATTATCCCCCTTACCTCCCCTACATCATCCCCATCCTCACCCACAACGCGAAGACCGATTATATTGTGGGGGTAAAACTCGCCTTCCCCGAGCTCCTTAAGTTCCTCCTCAGGGACTTTTATCTCCTTTCCCCTCAGATTTTCAGCATCATTTCTCGAATTTATTCGGGATAGTTTTACTATGAAGATTCTCCCCTTCTTCCTCGATTCCTCTATCTCGAAAGCATCATCGTCTATGAAAACTCTTTCCCGGGGTGATAGCCTTTCCTCGAAATCTGTTAAAGGGAATATCTTGACATGACCCTTTATACCCCACGGGGATGTTATTATGCCCACAGGGATAAGCCTCCCCATCTACACTATTTCGAGCCTCGCCTTCGCTCCCCTTTTCAGGGCGGCTATTCTGAGAAGGCTCCTTAAACCCCTCGCTATTCTCCCCTGTTTACCTATAATCTTCCCCCTCTCCTCGGGGTCAACCTCGAGGCGAAATACTATCTCCCCGTCTTCAACGGACTCGGATACCTTGACGGATTCGGGCTTATCCACAAGACATTTCGCAACATATTCTATAAGCTCCCTCATCTCCCCTCCTTGAATTTATCCCATATACCCGTCTTCTTGAGAAGGGAGAGAACCGTGTCCGTGGGCTGCGCCCCCCTCCTGAGCCACTTAAGAGCCTTATCCTCATAAATATTTATGATGGGCGGGTCGGGCAAGGGGTCGTAGTGACCTACTATCTCTAGGAACGCCCCATCCCTCGGAGCCCTCGCATCAGCAGCAACTATCCTGTAGAAGGGTCTCTTCTTCCTCCCAAATCTCTGAAGCCTAAGCCTTACCATCTCCCCTCCATATATAATAATCCAAAACCCTCCTCAGGGCATAAGCCCCATCTTCGGCGGAAAGATATGTGCATATCCCGGAGCTTAAAAGTTCGTTTTTAATTTCCGAGCAGGATTCTTCGCGGAAGGGGGTGAGGATTACAAGCATGGGCTTTTTTATCCTCTCTCTGACACGAAGCAACATGGATTTAAAGCCTTTCCTGAAACCCTCATCCCTCCATTTATCATGTGCGAACAGAAGGCTTATCTCAAGGACGAGTATGTCTATAAGAGGGTCCTCACCGACTATAACCGCCATCCTCTCAAGGGTGCCTACGAAATCCTCGGATGGAAGAAGGGTCGTCGCCGTATCAAGGGGATTTTTATAGCTTCCCCCTATTATGTTGAAGAACTCGGAGAGCCTCTCCATGGAGCTCTCGCTCAGGGAAGGTATAGCAAATCCCTCCCTCGAGAAGGCATCGGAGACGGAAACGGAAAGCCCCCCGCTCGTCACTATAAGCCCAACCCTGTTCCCCTTGAAAGGCTTTATATAAAGAAGGGCTTTTATAACGGATAAAAGCTCTTTCAAGCTCTTAACCCTTATCGCCCCCGATTGCCTTATAAATGTCTCCCAGATAACATCTTGAGATGCGAGGGATGCCGTATGGGAGAGGGTTGCCCTTTTACCCCCCTCCGTATCCCCACCCCTCCATATAACAACGGGCTTTTTTGGTGTCGTCTCCCTCACCTCATAGAAGAGCCTCCTCGGCTCCCTCGCCCCCTCTATATACATCCCTATGATCCGGGTATCCTCATCCTCCCTCATAAACCTCACATAATCGGGGCTGTCGAGAACAAAGCCGTTTCCGTAGCTCACAGCTTTTGATACCCTTATCCCCTCCTCCGGGGCGAGGAATGAGAAGAGCTGGAGGAAAGTTCCGCTCTGGGATATAAATCCGACATTCCCCTTCTCCCCCCATGGCTGAAGGGGATGGTTTCTTATGCCGAGCTCGGGATTATATATTCCTATGCAATTGGGTCCTATAAGGGCTATCCCTGCCTCCTTCGCCCTCCTCACGAGCTCCCTCTCAAGCCTCTCCCCCTCCTCCGTCCCCGTTTCCGTAAAACCCGCTGTGAAGAAAGCAACCCCTCCGACCCTCTTCTTTATACACTGCTCGAGCAAAAGCGGAGCCACATTCCTCGGCACGCATATGAGGACATAATCTATCTCGTCGGGAGCATCGAGGAGGGAGGGGAAATTCTTTATTCCCAGATTTTTTATCCCCTCCCATTCCTTCTCATCAGGCTGAATGGAATAAAGCTCCCCCTTAAAGGTCTTCATGCTGCTCAGAAACATATACCCCCTCTTCTTCCTCTCCCCTACAACCGCAACCCTTTTTGGGGAAAAAGCCCTCCTAAGACCCTCCATCATTCGAGAACTATCCTCGCATCCACGGCAAAAGCTTTATCCCTGTATGCGAATACAGGGTTCATGTCTATCTCCTTTACATCCTCATTTTTATAAGCAAATTCAGATAGCTTCATTATCATATCCTCTATTGCACTTATATCGACGGGCT
>CAZTWH010000129.1:0-3300 GCA_964617575.1 uncultured Dehalococcoidia bacterium | reverse complement strand
AACCGCTGAGCTAATGCCCCATTTTTAATTATATACATTAGGTCATGGAGTTCTCAAGTTATCTTGTGAGAAGAATCAGTCCCGAAAGCCTTTCCAGCTCAGTTTTCTCAGGAAGATATCGCTCACAAGGACCAGGGCGGGGACGACCATCACGGCGGAGAGGAAGCTCAGGAATATCCCCCTTGAAAGGATGAGACCGAACTCGGAGATGAAGCCGACCCTTGATATGGCGAGACATCCGAAGCCGAGCATTGTTGTGAGAGCCGCCCCCAGGATGGGTCTCGAGGTTGTGGAGAGGGCGTTCACCATCGCCTCCTCCTTTGGCAGGCTCCTCCTCTCCTCCCTGTACCTCCCCAGGAGGAAGACGCAGTAGTCCACGGTGCATCCCAGCTGGATGGCGAAGGTGGTGCTCAAGGTGAGGATGTTGAGCTCCCCCGGCCAGAGGTAGCAGAGACCAAGGTTCCAGAGGACGGAGAACCCGAGAGCCGCTATGATCGCCACGGGAACCCAGAGGGAGAGGAAGATAAGGGCTACCACCACCGCCACCCCTATGAGGACAGCAGCATTTATCTTGGGTCTATCCTCCTCCACAACCCTCTCGAGGTCCGTCATCATGGGAATCTCGCCGGTGAGGTAAAGCTTCGTCCCCTCGGGGAAGCTCCCCCTCATAGCCTCCTCTATCTCCTTTATCTTCCCCACCGTCCTCTCAAAGTCCTCCAGAGCCTCCTCGCCAGTGTGCTCGCTCACCAGGGTGAGGGTTATCCAGGTCATCCTCCTCTCGGGGTCGAAGAGCTTTTCCACCATCGCCCTCCTCTCAAGGGGGAGGCTCTCGATGGGGATGACCATCCCGCCATGGATGAGGAGGTCGCTCGCCGAAAGGGACTCCCCCACCCCCTCCACCATCGCTATCCTCATCCTGAGTTCCCTCTCCGCCACGAGAACCTCCTCTCTCATAGCCCCTCCGGGCACACCCGTGTCAATGAGGAGGAAAGCCTGTCCCTTCGCCCCCACCCCCTCCTCCATCACTTGGATTCCCCTGATGGACTCCAGCTCCTCGGGAAGCTTTCTGTAGATGTTGAGTTGAGAAGGAGTCCTGAGCATGCCTACAAGAGCAGGGATGGTGACAAGAATCGCCACAAGGAAAATCGGAACCCTCCACCTCACCACAAAGCGGGCAAATCTTCTCAGCATCTTCATCCCCCCTTTCTCTTCCTTCTCCTCATCTCCCTGAGGAACTCCGAAAATATCCTCTCCACCATGGCATAAACTATGCCCGGCTTGACAAGAATAAGCCCCCCACCAGGTACCCCGAAGACAAGAAGACGGGTCCCGGGCTCAAGCTCAAACTCCCCCCTCCCATCCTTCGGTATCACTATCTGACCCCTCTCACCAACAACCGTCGACCCATAAAACTTCACCACCATCCCCTCCTATTTTTCATATTTTTCATACTCCCGAACAAAAAATACTGCGGGGGGATTCTCCTGTCAAGCATGGTTTTTGGGTAGTAGAATATTTGTGATGGGGGTTTTATGAGGGTTTAGCGAAGCTCTCCCCGGGGTGGGGGGATAAGGAAATTTGAGGATGGTGGTATTTCAGCATAGGGGGGGTTATGGAGAAGTTTTTCAAGGAGGCTTCATACGAGGTTCACACCCAGACGCCTTCGATCACGGATGAGATGCTCGAGGAGGCTAAATCCGTTCTTGGCATCATATTGAGGAGGCATTCAAAGAGCCTCATCGTCACGGAGGATCTTATAAGGCATTTCTCCTTCAGGATAGGGGATGACAACCCGTTATACACGGACCCCGAATACGGGAAGGGGACGAGGTGGGGAGGGATGATAGCGCCTCCCACATTTTTATACCTTGTCGACAGCACGATAGTTGCGCCCAAGCTGAGGGGGGTTCAGTGGATATATTCCGGAACGGATTGGGAATGGTATAAGGTTGTGAGACCGGGGGACAGGATAAGCGCGCTTGTGAGGTATGTTGACGCCGTTGAGAAGAGGGGCTCCCATGCGGGGAGGATGATAAATCAGATAGGGGAGATCCTTTACAGAAATCAGAACGATGAGATAGTTGCTAAGGCTTATGGTAAGACGATGAGGGTTCCGAGGGCTAAGGCTGAGGGCGGTTTGAAATACGAGCCGAGGCTTAAGAGGTGGAGCCTTGAGGAGATATTCGAGATATGGGAGAGATGCAGGAGGTATAAAAGGAGGGGTGGCAAGCCGAGGTATTGGGAGGATGTTGAGGAGGGGGAGGAGATGCCGGAGATGCTGAAGGGTCCCCTCCGCCATATAGACATAATATGGGGAGGGATAATGGCTGGGGAGGGGGAGAACACCGCGGGGCAGGGCTCCCATGTATATCAGCTCCTTCACAGGAGAAGGCATCCTGCGGACACATATATAGACCCCGAGACGGGCGTTCAGGATCATCCCCACAGGGGGCACTGGGAGGAGTTCATGGCGAGGGAGGTGGGCATGCCCGGCGTATATGATGTGGGGACATCGAGGATATCCTGGCTCGCCCATTTCATGACGGACTGGATAGGTGATGACGGTTTCCTTAAGAAGCTAAATGTCATCCTCAGAAGACCGAATGTTGTGGGAGACCTCACGATACTCAAAGGGAGGGTTAAAAGGAAGTTTAAGGAAAATGATGAATATCTTGTTGAGTGTGAGATATGGGCTGAAAATCAGCTCGGGGAGGTGACGGCGCAGGGCTCCTCGGTTGTATCTTTGCCTGCGAGGTCGGGATGACGGCTTACGAGTGGGATTACACAAAACCATGCTTTATAACGGAGGAGGAAGTGGAGAGGGCTAAAAGCCTTATAGGCGTAAAATTGAGGAGGAAGCCTCACAACAGGGTGGCTTCGAGGAGGGCTTTGGTGGATTTTGTGAGGGCTATAGGCGATAGAAATCCCCTTTTTTTGAGCGAGGATTACGGCATGGGAACATTCTGGGGAACGATGCTCGCCCATCCCCTATGGCTTTACACGGTTGATGATACGATAATAGCTCCATGCCTTCGCGGGGTACCCACGATTTATGCGGGAGCGAGATGGGAATTCGAAAGACCCGTAAAACTCTGGGATGAGGTAGATGCGGAGGCGAGACTTATAGATGTTGTCGAGAAGGAGGGGAGATTCTGCGGGAAGATGATCCTTCAGGTGGGCGAGGTTGTAGTGCCGCCGGATGAACTTTCCATCCTCGACGCTCTCGAAGTTCTTGCCGAGGTAATATGTCAGGAAAATCTCCCCCCTCGGCAGGAAGGTTATGCTCGTGTAGCAGTAGGA
>CAZTWH010000128.1:0-3313 GCA_964617575.1 uncultured Dehalococcoidia bacterium | reverse complement strand
GGATAGGGGGAAGGAGCAGGAAACCCTCTCCGAGACTATGGGCGTATCGGCTACCAGCGGCTGAGGAAGGAGAAAAAGGAGGAGAAGAACAAAAATCAAGAATCTTTTCATTTTTTGAAATACTCCTTTATAAATTCATCTATATTTCCGTCTAGGACATCCATGGCGTCTGAAGTCTCATAACCCGTTCTGTGGTCCTTTACGAGCTTATATGGGTGGAGTATATAGCTCCTTATCTGGTTTCCCCAGGCGGCTTCCTTCCTCTCCCCCCTTATCCTCTCTATCTCCTCCCTCCTCTCCTTCTCCTTGAGGGCGAGGAGCCTTGACTTCAGAACCTTCATAGCCATCTCCTTGTTCCTCGCCTGGGACCTCTCGCTCTGACATGTAGCTGTTATCCCCGTCGGAATATGGGTTATCCTTACTGCTGTGGATGTCTTCTGAAGATGCTGACCACCGGGACCGCTTGCGCCGAAGAACTCTATCTTTAGCTCATCGGGATTTATCTCCACCTCCCTCTCGCTCTCTATCTCGGGTATAACATCGACGAGGGCGAAGGAAGTGTGCCTCGCATGGTCGGCATCGAAGGGGGATATCCTAACAAGCCTGTGAACACCCCTCTCAGCTTTGAGATAACCGTATGCGTATTCGCCCTTAACAAGAAGGGTCGCGCTTTTTATCCCCGCCTCCTCCCCTTCGGATATATCTATAACTTCCACGGAGAAACCCTTCCTCTCAGCCCACCTCATATACATCCTCATGAGCATTTGAGCCCAGTCCTGGGATTCCGTTCCGCCCGCCCCCGAATGGATGCTTAAAAGAGCATTCCTCCTGTCATATTCATCCCTGAAAAGAAGCTCGAGCTCAAAATTTGATATTTCGTCCTCTACAGGCTCGAGCTCCCTCGCTATATCATCCCTTAAGCTGAAATCCCCCTCCTTTATCGCGAGCTCACAGAGCTCGATGCTCTCCTCCACCTTCCTCTTAAGCTCCTCCCATCTCTCTATAGGGCGTTTTAATGAAGAGAGCTCCTTTAGTCTCTCCTGCGCCCTCCTCGGATCCTCCCAGAAATCCTCCCTCTTTATCTCCTCCTCTATCTCCCCTATCCTCCTCACCCTTCCATCGAGATCAAAGATGCCCCCTTATATCCTCAAGCTTCTCCCTCAGCTTCAGAAGCCTCTCCCTTATATCTTCCATATCAGAAAAGCCTCCCCTGAAAGCCCGTATCTTTTATCCTCCCCTTGGAGCCGAGGTGGGAGAGCCTCAAAGGTTCAGGTATCCTGTACCCCCTCACACATCTTAACACCCATTTTATCGCACATTCAAGGGATATTTTATGACCTATGGAGACATATACGGGATTTCTGCCCCTCCTCGTCCTCAGGACCGCCCCTATTATCTCATCCTGGTCCCATATCCATGAGAACGAACCCTCCTCTTCCGGAACTTCCTCATGTTTACCGCATAGAAGAGATTTGGCGCAACCTATCGTCGGCTTCTCGAAGAGAAGACCTATATGGCACGCTATCCCGAACCTCCTCGGATGGGCAAGCCCCTGCCCATCCACCATTATAAGGTCGGGCTCGACTTCGAGCTTCTCAAGAGCCTTTATCACAACAGGGGACTCCCTGAAGGATAAAAGCCCCGGGATGTAGGGGAAGCTCACCCTCATTCTCTCCGTCTTCACCTCAACAAGGCTCAGCTCCGGGAATTTGAGAACAACAGCACAGCCCAAGGCAAAGCCATCGGGGTCGGGGGAGGAGAGGTCAACGCCTGCTATGAACTTGGGGTTAACATCCCCGCTCTTTACAACCATCCTCGAAAGCCTGACCTGAAGCTCCTTAGCCTCCTCCCAGGATAGGTCCCAGCTGTGAAGCTCCTTAGCCTTCATTCCTCCTCCAGTAAGATATAACGGATGATAAAGCCTTCCCACAAAGCTCAACGGAGGGGAAAACACACACCCCATTATCAAAAAGTTTCTTCAAAATAGCCCTCCCCCTATCGCCCGGAAAACCGGGAGGGGATATAAGGGCTAAAGGCTTTTTCATGCTCCTTTTAAAATCTATAATAACCTCCGATGCCCTCTCCCAATCCTCACCCCATCCCCTAAATTCCTGAAAATACCATAGAGGTATCCATATCAGGATTATATCGTAATCCGACCCGGAGAATATCTCGAGGACATCCCCGAGCTTTATCGGAACCCCACCGAGATCCAAGGGGTTTCTCCTTATAGTCCCGACAAGGCGAGTGAGAACGCCCTCAAGCTTCCTCCTCTCCCCATCCGATATGGGGGATATATCAAGACCGTAGCTTGGAAGTATATCCGTGGATATGACACTCATCCCACCTCCGGGACCTATAACGCCTGCTATTATGAGAACCCTGTTTCCCCGAATCGGAGGGAGGTTCTGAAAGGCTAAAAGAACGGAAACGGTCTCCTCTATTCCCTGAGACTCAACAGCACCCGTCTGCCTTACAAGAGCCCTCCAAACCTCAAAGGAGCTTTTCATACTCCCCGTGTGGGATAAAGCTGTCTCCCCACCCTCCTCCGTCCTCCCACCCTTCCATATAACAAAGGGCTTCTCCTTAACCCTCCTCTTTATAAGCTCAAAAAGCTCCCTCCCCCTCCTCGTCCCCTCAAAATAGGCTCCTATGTAATGGGTATCCGGGTCGTCAAAGAGATAGGATAAAAGCTCTATATCATCAACATCCGATGCGTTCCCGTAGCTCGCAACCTTGCTGAACTTAAGACCCCAGAGATTTCCGTAGTTATACATGAGACCGGCAAAACCACCGCTCTGGGATATGAACCCCACATTCCCCTCCTCACCGAAGAAACCCCCGGGACCAAGGGACATCCTGCACCTTGTACACGAAAGTCCTATGCAGTTTGGTCCTATTATCCTCACCCCATGCTCCTTGGCTATTTTTACCATCTCCTTCTCCAGCCTTCTCCCGTAATCATCGAGCTCCGAAAAACCCGCCGTGAAAAACTGAATACCCTTGACACCCTTCTCACAGCAATCCTTAACAAGCTCAAGAACCCCTTCCCTCGGTATGAATACCGATACAAGGTCCACAGGGTGAGGTATCTCCTTAACGCTCCTGTAAACCTTGAAACCCCTCACCTCCCCACCTTCCCTGTTCACAAGATATATCTCCCCCTTATAGCCCGCCGTGAGAAGACCATCAAGATATCTCGTCCCGGGCTTTGTTTCCTCCTCCGATACACCGACAACAGCTATAGACCTCGGATGAAAGAGCTCATCAAGCCCCATATAACCCCCCGAGGGGTATGAATTTCAAAATGAAG
>CAZTWH010000127.1:0-3315 GCA_964617575.1 uncultured Dehalococcoidia bacterium | reverse complement strand
CGGGATACCCGCCACCTATTTCGAGGCTGATATGGCGGATGAGACATTCTACTCGGATGCCCAGGTTGATACGAGGCTCACAGCCCTCCTCGAGACAATAGAATCAAGAAGATAGAAGCTCCTTTAGTTTCTCCGGCTCCTTTGTTACGACGAATACCTCTTGAACGGAGCATCCGCTCAAGGCTATAAGCTTTGCTCCTGTCTTTGTTGGATACTGAAATTTCACCCTTATACCGGCTGTTGAGCCCTTCTTCCTCTTTATAACTCCGGGGAATATAGCTTCTACGAAGGGAAGAGGTTCGAGCCTCTCCTCGAGGAATTTCCGAAGACCCGGGATCATATCGTGTTCATATTTTATCTTTGAGCTTCCCCTGTGCTTGTATCTCATCTTCGAAAATTTTTATAGCGGTCGCTTTGATGAGGACGGAGATTTCTTCCCCTTCCCTGAGATCCATCTCCTCCAGGGACTTTGTTGTTATAAGGGCTTTTAAGGGGAATGCGCCCTCTATCTCAACCTCAGAAACGGGACCTCTTCTCACTATATTCTTTATCTTCCCCCTCATCGTGTTTCTCGTGCTCTTCTTCTCCCCCTTTGTTATCACCACATCCTCAGGTCTTATCCCGAGGGTTATCTTCCCGGAAAGCCCCCTCTCGGATGCGACATATATCCTCTCCCCGCCCACATCAACAACATTTATCTCCTCCTCCTTCCCCCTGACCTCCCCCTCTATTATGTTCATCCCCGAGAAAAGGGCTGTCTTTATACCTTTAGGGCTGTCAAGTAAGTCCTCAGGCTTCCCCTCCTCATATATAACGCCATCGTGTAGGAATAAAAGCCTGTCCGAAAGCCCCCTCGCTTTGTAAAGCTCATGGGTAGCCATTATAACGGGACCCTTAAACCCCCTTATTTTCCTTTCAAGTATCTTTATCCCTTCCGGGTCGAGGTTTGTCATGGGCTCATCGAGCACGAGAATCTCGGGTCTCTGTACGAAAGCCCTCGCGAGGGATACCCTCTTCACTTCACCGCCCGAAAGCTCCCTCGCCCTCTTATCCTTTATCTCCCAGAGGGAGAAATCATGAAGACATTCCTCAACCCTCTTCTTGTCATACTCCCCTCTGACTTTGAGGGGAAGGGCTACATTTTCATAAACTGTCGCATCGAAAAGGAAGGGATTTTGATGGGAAAACCCTATCTTCCTCCTAAGCCTTATATCCATGGATGACTGGCCGCCTATATACACCTTCCCCCTCTTCGGTTTTATAAGAAGGGAGAGGATTTTGAGAAGCGTCGTCTTCCCCACACCCACGGGTCCTATTATTGAGAGAACCTCATCACGGACCTCGAGGTTTATCCCTTTAAGCACATATCCCCTGCCGTATGAGTGCCATATATCTTCAGCCCTTATCATCTCTCCAGCCTTACAGCGATGATATTTATTATAAAGGCGATGATGAGAAGGATTATCCCGAGGGATAGGGCGAGCTCTATATTCCCCTTCGATGACTCAAGGGCTATAGCGGTTGTCATAACCCTTGTGAAACCCTTTATATTTCCCCCCACCATAATAGCACATCCCACCTCGGATATAGCCCTCCCGAAGGATAAAAGAAGTATGCCCAGAACCTCAGACCTCGCATCAAAAAGGGTTAAAATAACGGCTCTCCTCCTCGTAGCTCCTATCGATAAGGCTGTCTCAAAAACCTCCCACCTTCTCCCGAGGTGGGATATGAGAAGACCCATTATTATGGGAGATATAAGGATAGCCTGCCCCAGAATCATAATATAGGGCGTGAACAGTATCCCGGAGAAACCAAGCGGACCTTCCCTCGAGAAGAGGACGAAGAGGAAGAGACCCACGCATACCGTAGGGAGACTGTAGAAGGTCCTTATTATGCTTAAAAGAGCCCCCCTTCCCCTGAAGGAGCTGAAGGAGAGAAGAGATGATACGGGGAAGGAGAAAAGGGAGGAGAGGAGGAGAGCGGAACCGCTCACAAGAAGGGACCTTCCTACTATCGTGTATACCTCTTTATCAAAAGATACGAGGAGATATAAAGCCCTCCCTAAAGCCTCAACCAGCTCCAACTTCTTCTCTTAAAGGCATGCACTTCCAGTAATAGTTATGAATCCCTCCTACGACATGGAGCTTTCTGAAAGTCATCTCAAGGGGCATCCCCACCTTCACCTCCTCGACAACCCTGTCCGTCATCGTCGTCAGCATCCTCCCCCCTCCCTCGAAGTTTATGATGGATATTATAAGGGGAGGGTCGGGTGTGGGCGCGAGGTAATCATTGGCGTGGGTGAAAAGGTAAGCTTTCTTCTCCGCAAACCTGTAAGGCTCCATCTCATCCTTTGCCCCGCATTTCGTACAAACCCTCTGGGGAGGGAACTGGGGATATCCGCACTTCTTACACTTCGAACCTATGAGGGCGATATTTTTGTCCCTCTCCCTCCAAAGAGCTGAGGCGGAAGGCTCCTCAAGAGGAGGTCTCCTCGCAAGAGGAGCCACATCAAGAAGACCCCTCCACCTCAGATAAGTGTTGTAATCGGGAAGAATCCTCTTCGAGGCTAAAAAGCTCTTTATCCCCCTTTTCCCTTTCAAAGCTTCCACCCTATCCGTAACCCTCATTATGAAAACATCGGCACCGTTTCCGTAATTGGCGAACAATACCCTCTCGCCCGGCTTCGCATTCTCTATATAAGCTGAGAGAAGCATGGGCGCGAAGGCTACGCCCGTATTCCCCAAGCCCGAAAATAGAGGCTCCTGTAGTTTCTCCTTCGGAACCCTTAAAACCCTCCCCATCTCCGCATGCCTTCTCATATTCGGTCCGTAAAATATAACCCTGTCCATATCATCGATGGAGAGGGAGCTTTTTGAGAGGAGATTTTTAACAGCTATGGGGAGGACCCTGAAATATCCCTCATCGAGGATGAATCTGTCCTCCCATGACCTCGGGAATATATCCCCCTTCGACCTCCATATATCATATATCTCATCAGATAGGGTGTAGAAATCCTCAACTTCAAGAGCAGCCTCCTGAGATAGGAGGAAAGCACAAGCTCCGTCACCGAAAACGGGCTCAAACTCGGACCTCGGCTGAGGCGTCCTCATATCAGCCATAACGACAAGGGCTTTCCTTACAGAACCGGCTTTTATGCCATCAAGGGCTGTCTTCATGGCTATGGTCCCCGACCTTAAAGAGCCCCCGAAATCAGCCGTGAAAACATCATCCCTGAGACCAAGAGCTTTCGCTATAAGGGGAGAAGCCTGTTTCTCATCAAAGGGCGAGGTCGTTGAGGCAAAATAGAGAGCATCC
>CAZTWH010000126.1:0-3323 GCA_964617575.1 uncultured Dehalococcoidia bacterium | reverse complement strand
AAAATAAAGAAGCCCCATTATTAAAATACACCACAAGAGGACAACAGGGCAAGCCCACCCCGAAGGAAGGGGTATTTTGGGAAGATAGAGATAAAATATGGATAAAAGAAGAGGGATGGGGGAAACCAGAAGCAGAACGGGGAAGGAATACTTCAAAACCTCCAGTCCGAACCCGAGTCTCTCCCCCTTCTCAAGCTGGTAAAGGAGAAGGGAGGAGAGAGCTATAAGGGTCAAGAGAGCGGAAAGGGCATAGATAGGGAGAGCGGGTTTGAACGGGAGATTTATATGGGAAAAGCCCATTAAGGAGGGGAAGGACAGGAGGAGGAGAAGGGGGGGCAGAATCCTCGGCAGAAAATATCCTACGAGAAGTATAAAGGGGAGCAGAAGGAAGACAAAAGGCGAGGGATGAAAGGAGTAAAGGAGATACACCGAAGACCCGCCCCCTATCAATATCAAAAAAAGCCTTAAAGGAGCCATTTTCTCCTAATGAGCAACCTTGATATATCTTCCCTTTTAGGATCCCACTCAAAAGCCCTAACACCCATCCCCTTAAGTATCCCCATCATCCTTTTACCCCTCATCTTAAGGGTCTGGAGAGCGAGAAGCTCGCTTTCATCCCTCGGCTCAAGAAGGGAATACCCGCTTATGCCTATAACGGTTATCGGGAATCTCCCCATCCTCTTTATCTCAGAAACACCCTTGAGTAAAGAGGGCATAAGCTCGCTATCAGACCTCGTTATCACAATTATATGGGGCTTCAAGTTCAATAAAAACTTCCTCGTCCTCTTTACGGCGAGGGATAGCTCGTCCTCATATGAGCCCTCACCCAGCTTCCCGAGCTCCTTCCATATCCTGAAAAAATGCCTCCTCCCCGCATCCGGGTAAAAATACCTCCCGCCATCATAAAAAATGTAAAGACCAACCCTGTACCCCCTCTCCACAAACGAGTAAATTATCCCGAGAGCCGACTCTATAGCGTACTCAAGGGGATTCTCTATGGAAGTCCCCACCCCCATGAGCGGGGAGCCATCAAGAAAAACCCATATCGCCCTCTTACCCTCAACCTCAAATTCATTTACAAGAAGCTTCCCCCTGTGGGAAAATCTCGCACTCGCCTTCCAGTTTATAAACCTCAAGGGATCCCCGGGAACATATGTTCTTATCTCTCTGAAATCCGTTGAGGGGATTCCCATTTTTGCTATATCTATTACTGGGTAGGGGGATGCTGCTATATGGGGGGAGCCTCTTATTCTTTTTATCTCCCATATTCTCGGCTTTACCTCTATTTCCTCCTCCCCGAGGGCTCTTCCCCTCTCGGGTGGGGATAGGAGGAGGGGGTGGAAGGTTTCCCACTCGACGGGCTTTATTTTGAACCTCCCCCTCAGGGGGAATCTGACCCTCATGGATATTTCGTGTTTCACATCCCCCTTCCCCTTCCATATGCTTATGAGGTTGGCGCCGGATATGAGTTCTGATTCCTTTGGAAGGGGCTGGCGGAGCCTGAAGACACCCCTTCCGCCCTTCACCTCAAAACTGACCTTTATATGGACCTCCTCGCCCGTTCTTATCTCAACCCCTGATATTTCCCTTCTGACATCCCCGACTGCGGGCTTTTTGAGGTTAATTCCGATGAGGAGGAATGTGAGGAAGAGGGATGATAGGGCTATCAGGGGTATATTGAGGAGGGCTATTCCTGCCACGAATGTGAATATGAATGCGGATAGGATGCCGAGAGCCTCTCTTGATATCATTCCTTCGGAACGGGAACCTCCTCCATTATTTCCCTTATTATCCCCCTTTCCCTCCTCCCCTCGAGAGCCTCCTCTATGCTGAGGACGATCCTGTGGGAAAGGGTATCCTCCGCCACAAATTTGACATCATCCGGTATTACGAATTCCCTCCCGTTTATCAGGGCTACGGCCCTTGATGCTTTGAGGAGGGCTATTCCCCCCCTCGGACTTGCTCCGACCTCTATTCTTCTGTCCTCCCTCGTCCTCCTTATCACCTCGCCTATATACCTTAAAACCCTCTCACCGACATATATCCCCTCGCACATCTCCTGAATCCTCAGAAACTCCTCCCTCGATATAACAGGCTCAACATCACGGGTGGGGTCGTCCCTTCTCCAGCCCATCCTCCTCTCAAGAACCCTGACCTCATCCTCTATGCTCTCCGGGTATCCGAGGGATATCCTCATGAGGAATCTGTCCATCTGAGCCTCGGGGAGGGGATAGGTCCCCTCCTGCTCTATGGGGTTCTGGGTCGCTATAACGAAGAAGGGATGGGGAAGGAGGTGGGTCTCCCCCTCTATCGTGACCTGCCTCTCCTCCATAGCCTCAAGAAGGGCAGCCTGCGTCTTCGGAGGCGTCCTGTTTATCTCATCCGCGAGAAGAACATTCGTGAATATGGGTCCCTTCACGAGCTCAAATACCCCCTCCCTCTGCTTCCATACCTTCGTCCCGAGTATATCGGAGGGAAGAAGATCAGGCGTGAACTGAATCCTCGTGAATTTCAAACCCAGAAGCCTTGACAGGAGCTTCGCAAGAAGGGTCTTCCCAAGCCCGGGGTAGTCCTCGATCAGAACATGACCGTTGGATATAACACAGGCGAGAATCTTCTCAATTACCTCCCTCCTGCCAACAAAAACGGAGGATATCTCATCTATTATCCTTTCGCAAACCTCTCTCATCCCTCCCTATTATATAACCCATAAGCTCACCGAAAGCCCTCTCCCTCCGCTTCCTCCCCCCACCACGAAACTCTATTATCGGATAAAGAGCTTTCATAATATCCTCCCTGCTCCAGCCCTCGGAATGTAGAAAAGTTGATAGGAAAACTATAAGGGGACCCCTAACCCCCTCCTCAATAAAAAGCCTCCCCGCCTCCCTGAGCTCCATAAACTCCCTGTCAAGCCTCCTCTCAAATTCAGATATGTGAAGGGACCAGGGGGAAGGCTCGGAGGAATGGGAGCGCTCAAATATCCCCCTCAGCCTCATAAATAACCACAAAATAATAAATACAAATATGCCCCACTCAATAACCCCAAAGTACGGCAAAAAACCTGAAATCCTCTCCCTTATAAATATTATGTAAATTATTGTAAAAATTATGATTAGAGGGATTATGAACTTCACTTTTCTCCTTTTATTTCTTTTAGGATGAGGAAGAGCTCCTCGTATTCTTTTCTTCCGGGCGTGTGGGAGCTATAAAGGGATAGTTCTGATATTTCGAGGCATCTTTTCAGTTTATCCTCTTTGCCTTTGAATTTTTCCTTTTCCCTTTGGAGGGCTTCCCTTATTGTTAGACCTTCCTCGCCGTTTAGG
>CAZTWH010000125.1:0-3340 GCA_964617575.1 uncultured Dehalococcoidia bacterium | reverse complement strand
GGGGATGAGTATAAGGTGGAAATAGCTCTCAAGAACCTTTCTGAGAGCGCCCTTTATGTGAAGCTCACCCTCTGGGGTGTTCCCCGTGGCATAACCGTGAGCGCTGATGATGCGGATGATGCCTCCTACATCTGCAGGGTTGGGAGGTACACATGGATGTTCAAGCTCAACCCCACGACCGACTCATGTAAGGATATAGTGCTCACAATCGCCCTTGCTGACAACATGAAGCCCGGATTTTATGAGATAAAGGGGAAGATAGAGCCCGTTAACTACTGAAGAAAAAGCCCCGGGGGAGGAGGGATTATGAAGAGAGGAACGGCTTTTCTTTTAATTTTAGCTCTTATAGCTTCGACGGCCGGGGCTGCCACGGGGACAATTTTGAGCTCCCGGATAACGGGAAGCATACCCATAACCGTATCACAGGCTATAAGTGTTGAGAAACCATCGATCTCGGGTCTCCCCGGAGGAAGACCTGTCTTTATATCCGTTAGCGATGACGGAACATCCTTCTCCGCAGCATGTGAGGTGTATCAGGGGGAGGATTTCGAAATAAAGGTCCCGATAATTAATAGGGGGGAAGGCGATATATTCTGCGAGCTCATATTAAAAATTCTTCAGGATGATGCTCCCATAACTCTGAGCTGCTCCGGAAGCGGGAAGATAAATGATGTTGTGAGGGTGGGGAAGGATAAATGGAAGTTCACCCTAGATGGGGGATGTTCTGGGGGGAACGATGCTATTAAAATAAAGGTCGCCCTTTCCGACGACGCAGAGCCCGGTTTTTACGAGATAAAGGGTGAGATAAATCCTGTCGAGTATTAAGGGGGGAGAAATGGAGAACAGGATAATAATAGTTCCCGAAAGACTTTTAAGGAAGATAGATGAGAACAGGGACAATTTATCAAGGGCTGAATTCATAGAGCTTTGCATAAACACATGCCTCGAGGGAAGGGAGGAGAAGGGCGATTATATAACGAGGAAGGACTTCAGGAAATTTCAGGAGGAGGTGAAGGAACTTATAGGCTCCATTATGGAGATTTTCCTCAACATAAGCGTTCAGGATGTTGAGAGGGATGGGAAGAAGAGGGAGCTTCAGAAAAATCTCGAAAAGCTTCTTCTTCAGTAGCCCTCAAATTCGCTTAGAAGTTTTAAAATCTCCTCTTTAAGCCTCCTCTCATCGAGCTTTAAAAGCTCCTTAAGGGATGAGAGGAGGCTTTTTAATTTCTCCTCAGCCTCTATGCCCTTCTCTATATGGCTCTGGAACATCTCGTTCAGCGCTTTTAATTCCTTTAGTTTCATCTCAAGAACTATCTTCTCCTGCGCGAGCTCCTCCCTCTTTTTCTTCTCCTCCTCATAGAGTTCCCCGAGCTCTTTTGCGTATATTTTAAGCTGTTCCATAGCAAGCTCGGGGGTCAAAAATCCCTCATCCATCACTCCTCCAGAAGCTCCTCTATTCTTTTGAGAAGCGCCCTCGGGCTGAAGGGTTTTGTGAAGTATTCATCACATCCAGCCTCTATTCCCCTCCTTCTATCCTCGGGGTCCTTTTTAGCCGTGAGGAGGATTACCGGTATTTTTATAAGCTCTGGGTCATTTTTGATTATTCTGCACACTTCAAAGCCATCCATATTCGGCATGAGGACATCGAGGATTATGAGGGAGGGTTTTTCCTTCTTCACCTTCTCGATGGTTTCCCTCCCATCCCCCGCCTCTATTATCTTGTATCTCCCCCCTATGGTAGCCTGAAGGAGAGCTCTTATTTTGGGGTCATCGTCAACGAGGAGTATTTTCTTCATTTCGGTATCGAGAAAACGAATTTCGCTCCCTTCCCCTCGTCCTCAACCCATATCCTCCCGCCGTGGGCTTCTACTATTTTCCTCGATATGAAAAGACCAAGTCCGAGCCCTTTCCCCTCCCCTTTATAGAACTTCTCAAATATCTTCTCCCTCTTATCAGGGGGTACACCGGGACCCTCGTCCTTCACCCACACTATAACCTCTCCGTTCTCTCTCGCGCCGACCTCTATAACACCACCCTCCGAGTAATCAACCGCGTTCCTCAAAAGATTATCAAGAACCTGGGTTATCCTCTCAGGGTCTATCTCAACCTCTATCTTCCCCTTTATATTAAGCTCGAAATCGTGCTTCTTTGAAAAATCAGCATATCTTGAGGTTATATCCTCAAGCATCTTTGATAGGTCAACCTTCCTTTTACTTAGCTTTATCTCCCCCGATTCTATTCTTGATAGGTCGAGGATGTTGTCTATAAGCTTCGCCATCCTCTGAGCCTCCTCATATATCTCCCGAGCCCTCTCACGAGCCTCCTCCGGGAGATTCTCCTGGGATGCCAAAAGCTCACTGTATCCCACAAGGAATGTAAGCGGATGGCGAAGCTCATGAGCTATCGTCCCCGTTACATCCTCCTTCGGCTTCCCCCTCTCCTCGAGGATGGATATAAAGGCATCCACAACCTCCGGGTCATAAAGGGTCCCCTTGCCTTTCTTAAGCTCCTCAACAGCCTCATCCCATGAGAGAGCTTTTCTGTAGGGTCTCGGGGATTTCATGGCGACGAATGAGTCAACAACCCTTAGTATCCTCGCGCCTATGGGTATCTCATCCCCTTTAAGACCGTCTGGATAACCCGAGCCATCATAGTTCTCATGGTGATGACAAACTATCTCCCTCTCATCAGGAGACAGGATATCCTCGGCTATCTTCGCGGAAAGAATCGGGTGCTCCGTTATAACCTTCTTCTCCTCCTCACTTAAGGGTCCCGGTTTTGACAGGAGGAAATCCGGTGCTTTTATAAGCCCGAGGTCGTAAATAGATGACGCCTTCCTTATCTTTTCCTTGGGGACGCCCAGTTTCTCAGCAAGCTTCTCCGAAAGCTCCCTCACCTCCTCTATATGCCCCTTCCTGAAATCTATCTTGAGATCCAAAGCTTTCGTTAAGGCTTTAACAGAATCCTCATACCTCTTCTCAAGGGAGGAGAGTTCATCCTCAAGCTCTATAAGCCTCGACTGCTGCTCCTGAAGCAGGATATTGAGACCCTGAACCTCCCTCTCCTTCTTCGCAAGCTCCCTCCTCAGCCTCTCCTCCCTTATCCTCCTCGCTATAAGGTCGGTTAGAAACTCGACGAGGAGGATATCATCCCCCGTGAAAGGCGGTTTTGTCCCTTTCCTGTAAAGATTGATAGCCCCGTATACCTCCCCATCCTTCAAGGGAAGGGATATGAGGGAGGATATGCCGGCCTTTATTATCTCACTCTTTAATTTCCCATCCTCAATCCCCTCCCTTGACAGGAAAATATGCATAAGCGCGGCTTCAAAGGGCTCTAAGTA